>DATFVA010000323.1:0-2621 GCA_035260565.1 Ignavibacteriaceae bacterium
CCTGGTAAAGAAAACTCAATATCGGATATTCCGGCTGGCGAAAGAAACAAAGTAGTAATAAATGAAATAATGCCCGATCCCGGTATTGATAATTGTGAATTTATCGAATTTTATAATACCGGCACAGATTCAGTGAATATAGGCGGATGGAGAATTGAAGATGAAAAAGGAAATTTCTATAGACTGTGTGAGTCGGGATTTTTCCTTATGCCCGGAGATTTCTTCGTACTTGCCGCTGATTCCATAATTCTGCATAAATATACATTCGGTCAATTCGGGAACATTTCATTTACCGGAACCTCGGGGCCGGGTTTATCCAACGACGGTGAATTAATTTTACTTAAAGATGTAAGAGGAGCAGTAATTGACTCGGTTGTTTATTCCGCGGGCTGGCACAACAGGAATATAGCAGTTACAAAGAATAAATCACTTGAACGTATAAACCCGGAGCTGGATGGAAATTATCCTCAAAACTGGAGTACGTCTGTGTGTGCTGATGGAGCAACTCCCGGAAAGCAGAACAGCATATTTACGGACAATAATAACATGCAGGCTAAGATCTCTGTTTCTCCAAATCCTTTTTCCCCGGATAATGATGGTTTCGAAGATTTCTGTATAATAAATTTCTCATTATCACAGGCAACTTCTCAGGTTAGAATGAAAATTTTTGACAGCAGGGGAAGATTGGTAAGGATGTTAGCCAATAATCAGCCGTCATCTTCACAAGGTTCCATAATATTTGATGGACTCGGAGACGACGGCCAGCCCTTAAGAATGGGTATATACATTATTTTTCTGGAGGCACTGAATGAAAATTCGGGGGTTACTGAAAATCTGAAGACAGTTGTTGTTGTTGCCAGAAGATTATGAGAGTTTTGCTCTACATCACTTATAAGTGTCCATTCTTCGAGACAATATTGTACACCACGTACATCCGGTTTTTTATATTCTCTTGAAAAAAATTCATACCCTGCGAAGGAAGGTTCGTCCATATCTCACAAACAGCACAAAAACCTTTCATCTATTGATCAATTCTTATAAAAATCAAATGGCACACCGATTGCGTAGCCAATCGCAGATGATAAATAAAATATTTAATGATTCTGGATACGATGACTAACACGAAGACATAAGTGAATATGAACCGATTAAATATAAGCAGCTAAATCACAGAATCATTCCTTTTAAAATGGCCGCTGAAACAGGCGGCATTTCTTTTTTAAACTTTTGCTGAACTCACACAGTCTAATCCACAACAGAGTAATTTGACGGCAGGCATTTGTTCGCTGGTTCTTTAAGCTTATAGTAGTAACATTCGTCAGATGGATGAAGACGGGTTTGTGGTTCCTGATTATATGTGAATTAAGAAGATTTGAGTGAACAGGTTTGGTTTGTATGATAGCCCGGTAGAGGAATCATGAAAAAGCCGTAAAGTTTTTTTAGACTTTGCGGCTTTTTTTATTTGTATTAAATTAAAACCCAAAGAAATTTAAGTATTAGATTCAAAACCGGGAGAATTGAAATGAAATATGCCTGCATTTTTCTGCTTACAGCCTTATTTATTATAGGCTGCGGTTCAAATAAAAATAATGAAGAAGAAGCTATAAAAGAGGTGGTTTATAAGAATACTGAAGCCGGGAATAATGAGGATGTTGCTGCCTATATCAATACAATGGATAAGAATAACCGCAATTACGACAGGCTCGAGGATATGATGAATACAATTTTTCAGACATATGACCTGAACTACCAGGTAAAAGACCTCAAAGTGACAGAAATTAAGGACGATGAAGCTACAGTGAAATTTGTACAAATAACAAAGAAAGTTAAGGGTCCTACTTTCAGGGACAACAGGATTGAAGGAATTCATACCCTCCACAAAACTAACGGGGAATGGAAAATTTACGATACACAGATTACCAAAATGGATTATCTTAATTAAATGGATGAGATATTAGAGATCAGGTTTATGGAAATGCTGAAGGTTGTATGTACAATTAAAACCGATGGGGTGCTTGTTCCTGATCCGTTTGCGGCAAAACTCAGGGATAGATTAAAATGATAAGTTTGCCTTCAATCGGCAGAATGAAAATTATAGTCGATGATGAGATCTACCTGGATCTGCCTGATAAAAAAGATAAACAAAATCTTATATCATATCTTACTGATAAAGAGATTTACAACAATACCTTAAGACTTCCGTATCCTTATACCGCAAGGGATGCTGAATGGTGGATCAGGTATGTGGATGAGAACAGAAGGAAGACCGGGATGCTCATAAATTTTGCTATCCGCAATAAAGGGAAGAAATTAATTGGCGGGATAAGTTATCATCTTAAGTACGGGATGAATTCACATAAAGATGAACTGGGATACTGGCTGGCAAGGGATTACTGGAATAAAGGGATTATGAGCAGGGTAGTAAAAAGTTTCTGCCGGTACGGTTTCGATTCACTGCACCTGGTCAGAATAGAGGCTACAGTCTTTGAACATAATCTTAGTTCCGCCAGGGTGCTTGAGAAATGCGGGTTTGAATACGAAGGCACACTGCGAAAATATTATATAAAAGACGGTAATTTTATTGATGTGCGGCTTTACTCAATTATAAAATAGAAGGAGAT
>DATFVA010000324.1:0-2271 GCA_035260565.1 Ignavibacteriaceae bacterium
GGTTTCAGCTGTGTATTTTGTAAATAATTCAGGAAGCAAAAATATTATACAAATGGTTATGAATCCGCTGATAACGAATGGATTGGAAATCCACCTTAATATTATTTTTTGAGGAACCCTGTTATTTTTAAAAGTCTGCAACCTGAATAATCTTCCAAACTGCAATAGGCAATATTAACGGACTAACTATTTACAAATTATGGGTTTAAGCGACTAAATGCAAGAATTATTTCAATTCATCAAATGTACCCAACCTCTTCATCTTCCCCCGCATTTCCATTTGAATTAAAACATTGAAAAATATAAATTGAGATTTCACAGATGGAAGAAAATCACTTATGCCGATATATATGGACAGGCACGATGTTTCTGAGGATGTTACTGCCGAAAGTGTGGCTCAGCTTCACCAGGCTGATCTGAAGATCCAGCATAAGTTTGACTGCCGGGGACTGACGTACTGGTTCGATGACATCCGTAAAACAGCCTTTTGTCTGGTTGAAGCACCCGATCAAAATTCAATAATCGAGATGCATAAAAATGCCCACGGTCAAGTGCCCCACCAGATTATTGAAGTCGATGCTAAAGTTGTGGAATCATTCCTCGGCAGAATTGAAGACCCGGAAAAATCAAATGATGCGCACCTGAATGTTATAAATGATCCCGCCTTTCGGGTACTGATGTTCGTGAGCATCGAGCATCATTCATTTAAGAATTCCAATCCTTTCAAAAATATCTCCAATGTCAGGCAATTTTATAAACGCATAAACGTAATCCTTAAATCCTTTGAAGGAAGTACTGCCCGGCAGGATGAGGATGGATGTTTAGTTACTTTCCGGTCGGTTGCAAAAGCGGTTCAGTGTGCTCTTAGAATTCGTGAAGACTACAGAATTTTCCGGCGGCAGTATCAGCTCGGCTATACGGAGTTATCTATGGGACTGCATGCCGGTGTTCCTGTAACAGAAAAAAAATCATTGTTTGAGGATACAATAAAACTTGCCCGCAATATGTGCGCTGCCTGTATGGCGGAGATTGTTGTTTCGGCCGGGGTACAGCGATTATTTGCGATTGAGAATGTTGAAGCAGTTTTGAACATGCCCCGGATCCACGTGTTAACACCGGCGGAAGAAAAATTCCTGAACAGGTTAATGGAATTCACTCAGGAAAATTGGCATAACGGGGAGTTGAAAGTTGAGGATTTCGAAAGGAATATTGGGGTAAGTAAATCAAAACTCTACCGGGAAATGATCCGGCTGACGGGGAAATCACCCAATGTGTTTCTGCTTCATTATAGACTGCGTAAATCATTGCAGCAGCTGATGAGGCAGGAAGATAGTATCTCGGAGATTGCTTTCGATTCGGGATTCAAAAATCCTTCTTATTATTCAAGATGCTTTCGCAAAAAATACGGCGTTATGCCTTCCGCGCTTATTCCTCAATGACCTGCGCCGCATGAACCAAATGTGACAGCAGAAGAACCAAATGTGCTTTTAAATTTTATTTGTTTGGTCTAGATTGGCTGGCAGAAGAATAATGTATAACAAATTTCAAACGAGGTGCAGTTATGAAAATAGCAAAACAAAATATTGATGAGAGAATGAAAATTCCCGGTGCAGTGATACGTCAGAAAAAAGATTTTGGCGATGCATCCGGACTGGCGAAAATCAGCTGTGAGTATTTCAGTCTTTCCGCCGGAGTTGACACTACCCCTCTGTTTGTAGGTCTTGAAGGAAACTTATGCCAGTGCCCTCACTGGGGTTATGTTCTTAGCGGCGAACTTACAACCACTTATGCTGACGGCGCTCAGGAAACAGTAAAGACTAATGATATGTTTTACTGGCCGGCAGGACATAATGTTAAGGTGAATGCCGATGCAGAGATAATTATGTTTAGTCCCCAGCATCAGCACAGTGAGGTGATCGATCATATGATTGAAAAGACGAGGGGATGATATTCCTTTTAGACAGCGAAGTTAATCCTTTAAATCCGTGTCCCATTTCCCACCAAGCGAATTAGCGATTCGCTTTACAGGACATAAGCGAATCAACGATTCGCTTTACAGGGCTTAAGCGAATCAATGATCCTTCGACAAACCTCAGACCAGAGATTAACACCGCGGCTTTAGCCCGGTGGTCCGGGTAATTCGCGATATTTCATTCATAACTGTTTTAACAGTTTTAATTTATCTTGTTCCTTCTTCCTTTGATCTTTTTTCTTGTTCCTTGTCCTTCCCCCTTCTTACCTTCTTATCTTCTTACCTTCCCCTTGCGCCTT
>DATFVA010000325.1:0-7261 GCA_035260565.1 Ignavibacteriaceae bacterium
CTGTAGATGTAAAGGAATTCTATGAACTTATATCGCCTCATCTTGAACTGAAATTCTCTTCAAGACGGATTAAATCAATCAAACCAAGAATGGGACGGGAAGTTCTGCAGATCTACCTAAAAAAGGAAACAGGGAAAATAAATGCCGATAAATCTTGAGTTGAAGGTCAGGCTTCGGAATCCGGATGAAGTTCTGAATAAAATCAAAGACATCAATGCCGAATTCAAAGGGGAATTGAACCAGACGGATGTTTATTATAAAAAACAAAACGGAATTCTGAAATTAAGACTGGAAAACGGCACCCAGACACTGATCAAATATGTGCGGAATGAAAAGTCAGGTGAGAGGTGGTCGGATTATAATTTGATTTCCCTTGAAAAAAATGATGCAAGAGAATATTTGAAAGATATTCTTGAGGAAGAGATCGTAGTTGAGAAACAACGGTTATTATACCTATATGATAATACACGGATTCACCTGGATACCGTAAATCGTCTGGGATCATTCCTGGAACTTGAAACACTTGTAATAAACGGTAAGGACGATGCTGGCCGGAGATTTGAGAATGTGGTTGAACTGCTCTCACTTGATAAAGAGAATGAGCTCAGGAAATCGTACCGGGATCTGATGATGGAGCAGGGGATATAATGATCTTAACGAAAACGGCACGGAAGGACTTCGATATTGAATTTGAGATCAACCTGAGAATAAGGCAGCGGAACCTGAATTCGCTGCTTATGATCGTCCCTACCAACCGGAGGATCCGGGCGCTGGTAAGAGAGCTTGTCTCCAGATCTCCCGGCGGCGCTGCCGGGAAATTAAATATTGAAACTATCGGGTCTGTCTCGTCTAAATTATTGTTCGATAGAGACGACATAAGGACAGACACTTTAAGTGATGCAGCCGCTTCTGTCATTCTCCAGCAGAGCTTCAATGCAGTACAACTGAAATATTTTTCAGGATATGACGGTGAAATTCCCAAGGGAACGCTGGAAAGGATTCGGAACGTTATTGCTGAATATAAAAGGCACGGCATTGGTCCGGCCAAAATAAGGAGTGAAGCTCAATCATTAACAGGTTCCGAACAGAATAAAGCTTTCGATATTGCCGATGTGTATGAAGAATATCAAAAAAAATTAAATTCATCGGGACTTAAAGAAACAGGGGATATTTATTCATCATTACCCGGACTGTCTGATAAAGATTTCAGCAGTAATTTTGCACACCTTTACCCTGATGTAAAGCTTATTATTATCATGGGTTTTGACGAGTTTACTCTTCCAGAGGTTGAAATTATTGACAGGCTGACAACAGTAAATAAATCAGAACTTTTCCTGAGCTTCGATTATTTCAGGTATAACCCTCTTATATTTTCTCATCTTGACTCCTGTTATAATAATTTCCTTAGTAAAGGTTTCAAACCTGCGGGCGACAGATCAACCTCATTGTTCACACGTTTCCAGGATGAGGTAAGGGAAAACCTCTTTAGAAAAAAAGCTGACAGGGTTATTAGAAATTATAAAGATGAGATCAAAGTAATCTCCGCAGCTACCAGGGAAAAGGAGATTGAATTAATAGCCTCGGAGATAAAAGAACTGATATTACAAAAAGGAGTTAAACCGGAAGAAATTTATGTTGTATTCAACCTGATAAGCCATTACTCCAATACTATCCGTGATATCTTCCCTCTTTATGGTCTGCCGTTTAATTTAACCGACAGGTTTCCCCTGGATACAGCACCGCCAGTTACAGCGTTGATTAGTTTTCTCGAAATAGCAGAAAATGATTTCTACTATAAGAATATCTTCAGGGCGCTAAGCGGCGGCATACTTGAAATGAAGGGAATAAATGTTACTAACCTCTTAAGAGCTTCCGTCAACCTGAAAATAATATCAGGATTTGATAACTGGCAGACATCCCTGAATGAAGCGATAATTTCTATAGAGGAAAATGATGATGATTCCTATGACCTTCCGGGTAAGAAGGAGTCTCTTCGTAAAGCATTAAACGACATCGATAAAATACACGACTTCCTTGATCCTTTTCTGCACAAAATGAATATCCCCGAATTCCGAAAGAATCTGTCGGATCTGATCAACAGGCTTCAGCTTCCGGTCAGACTGCTTGCCGGGGAACCCGACGAGGCTGAAAAGAATATCAAATCTTTGACGGTGCTGATTGATACAACTGAGGAGATCATCTCACTTCTTCAGGATCAGTTCGGTGATGATGAGAAGTTTTCAACAGGTTTCTTTCTTCATAATATCAGGATGGCCGTAAGTTCATCCCGCTACAACATTAAAGAAAAGCCCGGGTATGGTGTGCAGATAACCACGCTGAATGAGATAAGAGGACTAAAATGCGGTTATCTTTTCATCGGCGGACTTTGCGATGGAGATTTCCCGACACGGTTTTCTCCCGAGATTTTTTTCTCCGGCTCTATGGCCAAAGTAAAAGGAGAGATAAATCATCTCACCGAAGAGAGGTATCTGTTCTATCAGTCTCTCTGTACATGGAACAAAAAACTTTACCTGACTTTTCCGCGGCAGGAGGAAAGAAAGGAATATGTTAAGTCAGATTTCCTTAGGGAATTCACTAACACTTTTGAGATTACATCAGGCGATGAAAATGAATATGAGAATACTATTTATACCAGAGAGCAGCTTTTAAACTTTATCGGTGAAAAAGGAGTTGCTGAAACCCGTGCTGTGTTCGATCTGTCATCTGCCGGTCTTAATTTAGAAGAAATTGAACGGGCGATGATTATTGATCGTCAGAGAACCGAAATGCCGTTTACCGAGTCAATGTATAATGGCTTCATACAGGAGGGGATTTCAGAAGAGGCAAAAAATAATCTCGGAAAAATGAAAGAGCGCGAGTTCTCAATTTCACAGCTGGAAATTTATGCGGTCTGCCCTTATAGATATTTCGCTGAAAGAGTTCTGAAACTGGATATAATTAAAGAACCCACAGAAGAGATTGAAGCCCTCGAAATGGGAAGCCTTATCCATTCAATACTTTTTAACTTTTATTCTGCACTAAAAAAGGAGGATATTATTCTCGGTAACTGTACCGATGAAGTTTTCGCAAAAGCTGAAAAGTTACTCTTCAGTATAGCCGATGCAAAAGTGAAGGAGGTTAATCTGAATTCACCGCTCTCTTTCTTCGAAAGGGAAAAAATATTCGGAATCGAAGGCAGACGTAAAAATTCCATACTCTATAATTTCCTTAAATCGGAGAGGGAAAATGCCGGAGGATATGTGCCTGAATTGTTTGAAACGGGGTTCGGACAGGTAAAGAAGGACCCCGGGCAGAAGGTCCTTTTAGAAGAATTAAAAGCCGGTGAAATTAAAGTAAGGGGGAAAATAGACCGGATTGATTTAAATAAAGAAGAAAAGACATTCAAAGTTTTTGATTATAAAACCGGGAAGAGCCGTCTTAAAAAACAGGATATGTTTGACGGTCTGCAGCTGCAGCTTCCTCTTTATCTTTATGCTGCTAAGGAAATTATTAAAGCTGAACTGAACGAGGATTATGATCCTGCCGGAGCACTTATTTATTCTTTAAAATATAAATCGGCTGATTTTGGAAGAAAGGAGATAAGCTTCGGCAAAAATGCGGGTGATGAGGAAATAACATCGCAGTATTATGAATTAATAAAAATTTGCCTCGAGGCAATTAATAGGTATGTGGAGGGTATCAGCCGCGGGGATTTCAGACTTTCGCAGATTGATCAAAGGGAGGAGAAAGCCTGCCGCTATTGCGGATTCAGATCGATATGCAGGATTGAAGAGGTTAATTCATGATTGCAGAAATAAAAAGTTGTAAAATGAAGTCGTGCAGGAACATCAACTGCCGCCCCGGTGCCTGCCCGCAGACAGGCAGAGGCAGGATTTATAATGTTCGTTTCATACCAATTCAAATGATTATAGGATTGGCAATATTTCTTTTTTCATCGATAGTATTTGCACAGCGAGTGGATACATCTGCAGCTATGATGGAGAAGCAGGAATTTAAGAACTCCCGGGCGGTATCGAAAGTTTTATATCCGGGCGACGCTGATATTGATGCAAAATATTACAAGCTTGATCTCACCCTGATTTATGCATCTGACTACCTGAATGGTTCTGTCCGCGTCGATGCGGTGCCCGCTTCGGCATCCATAAATTCATTCTTCCTTGATCTGAGCAATAGCCTTACAGTTGATTCTGTCATCTCAGATAATGAAGGTTTATCTTATATACATCAGGATAACAAACTGTTTATCACTTTACCCCGCACTTACCAAAAAGATGAAAGGTTCTCTGTAATTATTTATTACCAGGGCGTTCCTGTCTCAAACGGGTTCGGAAGCATTGAATTCGGGTCGCATGACGGGAGTCCTGCAATCTGGACTTTAAGTGAACCTTACGGTGCTAAGGACTGGTGGCCGTGCAAAGATAATCCCGATGATAAAGCTGACTCTTCACAGATGAACATGACCTGCTCAGACAATTTAATTCCTGTATCCAATGGTGTGCTTCAGAAAATTACCGAAAACGGGAACGGAACACATACTTATTTCTGGTTCAACAAATACCCGATTGCCAACTATCTTATTTCGATGGCAATTACAAATTACACTGTCTATAAAAATTACTTCCATTATTCTCCCACCGACTCAATGCCGGTTGTACATTATATATATCCTGAAAATTTTGATAATGTTAAGCATCACCTTGATAAGACAACCGGAATGCTGGCAATCTTTTCTGAAAAGTACGGCCTTTACCCATTCATAGATCAGAAATACGGACATGCAGAGTTCGGATGGTCGGGCGGGATGGAACATCAGACAATAACATCTCTCGGAAGTTTCAGTGAGTCGATTATTGCACATGAGCTTGCGCACCAATGGTTCGGGGATATGATTACCTGTAAGAACTGGCATGAAATCTGGCTGAATGAAGGATTCGCGACATATTCTGAGGCGGTATACTTTGAGGCAGTTGATCCAACAACCTATGGTCCCTACATTGAATCACTAATGTCCTACGCAAAACAAGCTAAAGGTACAGTTTATGCAGACGACATAAGTTCAGTTTCTACGATTTTCGATTATGCAAGCACGTATGCCAAAGGAGCAGTAGTGCTGCATATGCTGAGGGGAGTAGTTGGGGATTCTGTCTTTTTCAATGTTATGAAAACCTACGCTGCTTCTCCTGAACTGAAATATAACAACGCGTCAACTTCCGACTTCAGAAGAATCGCCGAAAATGTATCCGGCAAAGACCTGGGTTATTTTTTTAATGAATGGATATACGGTAAAAACTACCCGCGCTACAGATACAGCTGGAACTTTACAAAGACCGGTACGGATATCTACACAATTAATCTTAAGCTTACTCAAAACCCCAATAATGAGCCGTCATATTTTACAATGCCCGTCGAGATAAAAATTTACACAACAGAGAAAGATACTGTTGTAAGATTCTTCAATGATCAAAGTACACAGGAGTTTGAATTCCCGGTAACCGGCAGACCTGAATATCTCTCATTTGATCCCCGCAACCTTATAATGAAAGAAGTTCAGATTTCAGATTCAGTAGATATAACAAAGCCGGAAAACTATATTCTTAACCAGAACTACCCTAACCCGTTCAATCCTTCAACAACCATTCGTTATGAAATTCCTGTAAGTCAGCAGGGATTTGTACCGGTTAAAATAACTGTCTACAATCCGCTTGGACAAATGGTAGCCATACTCGTAAATGAAGAAAAACCTGCCGGAACATATGAAGCGAAATTTGATGCATCAGGCCTATCGAGCGGGATCTACTACTATAAACTCACAGTTCCCGGTTATTCTATTACAAAAAAAATGGTCGCTGCAAAATAACCGTTATTGATAACTCATCTAAGAACACTCTAAGAATGTTCAGGAGAGGAGCGCGAAGAGTACAAAGCAGATCAGATTTAATAATATTGATGCTAAAAATGATTGACAGTTTATTATCAGAGCGGGAGGATAAAAACTAAATGAATTTATCTATTTCAAAGGATGGTGTAAGTGGTGCGATTTCTGTTGAAGTATTCAACAAGTTTGACAAAATGTCAGGCTCAGTGTTTATGCCGTATTAGTGCCGTAGTTATGCCGTATTTGTGCCGTATTTGGACTCAAAATGAGACATCTTGAAAATGACGAAAAAACGCAATTTTCTACCATTGAAAAAATCAATGGTATGACAAAATGTCAGTGTCACAATTTGATACTGTATGATATAAAAAATCTGCCAGCAGCTATTACTCCAGGTAGAGTAGTAAGCCCGTGTTACTATTCTTGCGACAGAAAAAGTAAGGGAAAAAAAATAAGAAAATAAAATTGATTTATCTAACATCCTTCTCTGCTAAGGGAATAAAAAAAATCAATCAAAAATTCAAACCAAGTTTTAACAGATACTGATTCAATGAATAACTTAAAGTCCAATCTTGACAAGGAAAGTTTTATTATTTATTTTCGAACTGACCACTGCGGAAATGCGGTGGCAATTTTTTTTTAAATTCATCAATAAGCTGGGAAGTGAGATGTCGGAAGGAAATTTTGTTTATTTAACCAGGGAACGGCTGGTTGAATTAGAAAAAGAACTTCGGGAATTAAAAATCAACGGACGGAAAGAGATTGCACAGAAAATAGCTGAAGCCCGTGCCCATGGCGACCTTTCAGAAAATGCTGAATACGATGCGGCCAAGGAAGAGCAGGGGCTATTTGAACTTAAAATAAGCAAGCTTGAAGATACGGTCTCAAGAGCAAGAATAATTGATGCAAACCAATTCACAAATGACAAGGTACATATTCTTTCTACAGTAAGTATATTAAACCTTAAGAATAAGAAGAAAATTGAATATACATTGGTCTCACCGGAGGAGGCGGACTTCCAGGCGGGAAAGATATCGGTTACTTCACCGGTAGGGCAGGGACTGATGGGTTCAAAAGTTGGAGACAAAGTAAAAGTAAAAGCCCCGGCTGGAATGCTGGAGTTCGAAATATTAAACATTAAATAATTTTCAACAGTCCTTATAATTTGACTGATGAATCCTACATACAATTAGCATTAGAGATTGCAAAGAAAGGTATAGGAGATGTTAGTCCCAATCCTCTCGTAGGATGCATACTGGTAAAGAATGACAGGATAATCGGAGCTGGTTATCATCAAAAATTCGGAGCAAACCACGCTGAAATAAATGCCATTGAAAATGCAAAGGAACCGGTTGATGGAAGTAC
>DATFVA010000326.1:0-3891 GCA_035260565.1 Ignavibacteriaceae bacterium
ATTACGTTACCGTGAAATACAACCGCAGCGGATCGCAGGAATGGGCCGTCCGTTTTAATGGTACGGAGAATGGCGACGACGTTCCTTATTCGATTGCTGTTGATGCTGTGGGGAATGTTTATGTAACCGGCGCAAGTGCAACAGGCATCAATGATGCAGAATATTTAACTATAAAATATGATCATAACGGCACAATGCTTTGGTCGGCAGCTTACGAAGGTATAAGTATTGATATTGCTACTTCTGTTGCGGTTGATGCATCGGGCAATGTATTTGTTACCGGAGGCAGCAGAGCCGGTTCAAATTTTAACTTCGATTACCTTACTATAAAATATGATTCAGACGGAAACCAATTATGGACTGACCGTTATGACGGATCGTCTCCCGATTTTACAGGTGAGGATATTGCCCTCGATTTGAAGGTTGATGCAGCAGGAAATGCTTATATAACCGGGCGGAGCGCACTCTTTTTTGTTGCTAATGCTGTTACAATCAAATATGCTCCGGACGGCACCAGGGACTGGGTTCAGTCCTTTGACGGTCAGGGAAGTGATTACCGCGAAGGGATTGCTCTTGCATTAGACTCCGACGGTAATACTTATATGACAGGAAGTTCCGGTTTGTTCTACTCAGAGATCAGTACTCTTAAGTATGCTTCCGACGGCTCGCAGCTCTGGCTTAAATATTATCAGGGACCGGAATTCGGTAATAGTGCGGGACTTGATATTACTCTCGATGACTCCGGATACGTGTACCTTACAGGTTTCAGCTATCAGGATACGATAACGGGCTATGATTACGCGACTATAAAATATACTCCTGCCGGAGATAAGGTATGGGATAAACTATATAACGGTACCGGAAGCAAAACCGATGAGGCACTTGCTATCGCTGCGGATGGTGAATCAAACGTATATGTAACAGGAGCGAGTACCAATCCTGCCGGCAATTATGATTATGCCACAGTAAAATATGATTACTCGGGAAAACAGAAATGGGCCGCACGCTTCAATGGGACCGGGAATGGTCGGGATGCAGCGGTTGCTGTAGCCCTGGATGATTCGGGTAATGTAATCGTAGCCGGGCATAGCTACAGCACAGGGACAGGTTATGACTTTGTAACGATCAAATATAAACAGATATTTATTCCCGTGCCTGATGCTCTGCAAGATGCAGTGGATAGTGTGCAATCGCTGCCTCTCGGCGCCGGAAATAAAAATGCTCTGACTTCCAAGCTGAAAAATGCAATAGCAAAATATAATGCGGGCGACTATAATGCCGCGAAGAATATTCTCTATGCATTTATCAACCAGCTTAACCAGTTTGTTGCTGACGGTGCATTGACTCAGGCGCAGGCTCAGCCGCTGATCGATTATGCTATGTCAATTATCGATGCAATAAACTCTCTTCTGCCCAAAGCCGCAGATAATTCTATCCAGGGTACGCCGTCAGAATTTTCTTTGTCGCAGAACTTTCCAAACCCGTTTAACCCTGCTACTAATATAAACTATTCAATTCCCTCGGCGGGTTACGTGCAGCTGAAGGTGTATGATATCCTTGGCAGGGAAGTGGCAGCGCTCGTCAACGGAAACCGCCAGGCTGGAAATTACCAGGTTACATTTGACGGATCGAAGCTTGCAAGCGGTTTGTATATTTACAAACTGACTTCAGGAAATTATATTGAAACTAAAAAGATGCTGATGATTAAATAATTTGATATAGTGAGGACTGTCTCAAGGTCTGAATTTGTCAGTCTGCGCTAATCGAAGACTGTCATTCTGAGCCTGTTAAAATAAAAATTACTTTGGGACAGTCTCTCTTGTATAGGGAGATTTATCACGCTGAACGCTGTTTTTGCTATATCCGGATTGCAATTATGAAGGCGTAAATCATCCGGCTCTATTTAATTACGTTTTCTCTTTTATAATTTCCTGCTGAAATATCAACCGCCGTTTTGTATGCTAAGTTTACAATTCTTTCGTACAGATCCGGGTTGAGTGTTTCCACTTTGTCCGACGGCTGATGAAGATGATCATAGCTGTTCGTGGTTACGAAGTATAGGCAGGGGATTCCTTTTTCGTGGAAAGGGGTTGCATCCGCGCCGCCGCCGTTCCATGTATCGGCAACCATCATTTTATCGCCTGCTTCATCGATTTGTCTTGCTATCTGCCACAGGTTCGGCGCGCTTTTGCCGTTGCCTACTTTTATACTGTCTCCGTATCCCACACAATCGAGGTTGAGCATTGCTGTTATATTTTTATATCCATTCTTCCAGCTTTCAACAAAGTGCTTCGATCCGTTCAGTCCCTGCTCTTCTCCCGCAAATAAAACGAATATCACCGAACGCTCCGGTTTTATTCCATTCTTTACAAATGCTTTTGCAATTTCCATTACGCCCGAAGCTCCTGAAGCATTATCGTTTGCGCCGGGGAATAATAATCCTGCCTGGGTACCTACGTGATCAAGGTGTGCACCGATGACAACATATTCGCTCTTTAGTACAGAATCGGTTCCTTCAATCATTCCCGCAACGTCCATCGTCCCGGCATTTTTCTCGTAGTGTGCGTTAACTTCTACCATTGCTTTCGCAGCGAGGTTCATTGAGAATGGTTTTTTGCCTTCGTCAATTTTAGTCTGACAGCCTTTTATTGTAAATCCGTTCCCGTGCAACAGTTTATCTGCCGCCTCTAATGAGATATGAAGCTGCGGAAAATCAACAGGCTGTTCTCCTTCGCCGTGCAGCACGCTGCCGATGAGGGGCTGCGGTTCTTTATCGTTCGGAAGCGAAACGAAAAGAATTCCTTTCGCTCCATGCTTAATTGCCGTGAGTGATTTCTCCCGGGGATAGCCTTCTCCCCAGCTGCTGTCCTTAACCTTCCATCCGGGATTATATTTGAATACCATAACAATTTTATTCTTTACGTTTACACCCGCATAATCGTCGTACTCAAGATCGGGACGTGAAATCCCATAACCGCAAAAAACCACAGGCAGTGTAAAGCTGTTCGATCCTGTAAATCCGCGCATTACAAAGTCTTTACCCAGCTCATAATTTGTGGTATCGGTGGCTGTAATAACCTTGAATACCGCAGGAGTATCAATCTGGTTGTATTCGATATTAAAAAATTTAAAATACCCATTATCTCCGGCCGGCTTTAATCCAAGTCCTGCAAACTTATCAGCAGCAAACTTTGCCGCCATATTGTAGCCCGGACTGCCGGGTAACCTTCCTCCGTATTCTGCCGATGACAGGATCCTGACATTCTCCAGCAGAGCTTCTTTGTTTATTCGATAAGATTCAGTTATACTCTGAGCATTAAGAATTATTGATGCAAGTAAAAGGGTAAGAGTAAGAAGTAGTGTTTTCATATCAGTACATAGTTTCTATAAAATGAATCTACAAAAATACGAAAAAGATGGGAAGGAGAGGAGATGAATAATTGAATATCAGCATTTATTCAACATCAGTATAAGCAGTTAAATCACCAATTTAATCCGCTAATCCGTTTGATGATATTTTGACAATTTTGTTAACTATTTTAAATAGTCAGATTTTTACCATTCCGCCAATAGTTAAAGATAGAGGGAGAAAGTATATGGAGAAAAAATATATCATTCCCGCTTCAACAATGATCTCGGGCCTGATTTTGTGGATCATATTCCTCATAGTTTATTCCAAAGATGACGCCGCCCTTCAAACCGAAATATTAATTGGTCTGATATCTGGAGGCCTGATCCTTTTTTCAGCCTTCAGATGCCGGGCAGTCGGGGGACCCCGTGAAGGAAATATATTCCGCGCATCTCTGCTTTTTGTAATGACGGTTCTATCGTTCTGGCTGATCGGAAGCACATCAGCGATAATATTTCTCGCGGGATCAGCTGCAACCTTGC
>DATFVA010000327.1:0-5718 GCA_035260565.1 Ignavibacteriaceae bacterium
TGGAATCGAAAGCAGTGATTTCTGCAAATCGACTTTTTCTGTAGGTGACTTGAAAAAATTAGACCAGAAACTACTGTGAACAACTTTATTATTGTTTTCCATTATTTCTCCATTAGTTGAATAAACCGGCTTCGGCCACCCGCCATAACTTCTGGCAGGGGAAACGGTTTTCATAGAGGGCCCGGCCTACAATAACTGAATCAATTCCAAGGGGAATTAACGCCTGAACATCCATCAGTTCATCTTTATTCCTGACACCGCCTGAGACTGTTACTTTCTGATTGGTTGCATTTGCTATTCTTTTGGAGAGTTCCAGATTTGGTCCCGACATTGTTCCGTTTCTGTCCACATCAGTTACAATAAATCTTTCAACTCCCATATCTGAAAGTTTCTTCGAGTAATCCAGATAATTCAAACCGGTTTTTTTCCTTCTGCCTCTTACGATCATCTCATCATTTAGTACATCAAGAGACATCACAATTTTTGCAGGTCCGAATTTATCAAAGACCCTTGCAAATTCCGCTGGATTTTCATAGGCCATGGTATTTATTGCCAGGCGGCTGACACCTATATCAAACATTCTTTCGGCATCTTCCAGTGTCCGTATTCCGCCTGTATATTCAACAGGTATTATCACAGAAGAACAAATCTCACGAATAATTTCTACATTCCTTTTGGAATGTTCGAAAGCTCCGTCAAAATCCACTACGTGAAGCAATTTAGCATTTTCTGCTCGCCAGATCCTCGCCATTTCGACAGGGTCGCTCCCGTATTCTTTACAATCAAGTTCAGGAATTCCCTGCACAACTCTGACAGTTTTGCCATTTTTAATATCAATTGAGGGAATTACAAGCAGGTATCTCAATCTTTGCTCCTATTCTTTACATTCTCTTAAGAGAAAATACTTAAATGAAAAACAAAAAGAAATAATGCTGATATCACATAAATCTAAAAAGTTTGATTTATGCCCTGTTTTCTTGACTTTTCTTACTTTAATAACCATATTTGACACAATGAGCAAAGATTTTATACTTACCACTGAAAAGCACGACAGTCTAAGGATCACTGCTTTCGGGATAGAAAATCTGCGCTTGTCTCCGTGTTTGATTTTTGTCCCTGGTTTCAAAGGTTTTAAAGATTGGGGGTTTGGACCGTATATAGGAAATTATTTTTCCTCTAAAGGATTTTTTGTTCTTAGCTTTAATTTTTCGCATAACGGTGTGGGTCAAAGTCTCACTGAATTTGATGAATTGGATAGATTCGCTGCTAATACCTTTTCACTCGAATTAGATGAGCTTTCGCAGCTAATCAATGCGTATTTTAACGGATTCTTTGGAGGAACGTCCAATAACAAACTTGGTTTACTGGGTCACAGTCGGGGCGGAGGAATATCTCTTTTAACAGCATGTCAAAGGCCAGAGGTAAACGCTGTTGGCGCCTGGTCATCCGTTTCAACTTTTGACAGGTATTCAAAAAGACAAAAAGAAGTGTGGCGAAAAAGGGGGGTTTTTGAAGTAATAAATACAAGGACCAAACAAGTGATGAAGCTAAACGTTTCATTGCTGGATGACCTTGAAAAGAATAAGGATGATAGATTAAATATTGAAAAGGCTGTGAGGGAATTGAATAAACCGTTATTTATAGTTCATGGAGAGCAGGACCTGGCTGTACCTCTTGAAGAGGCCGAAAAGCTGTATGCTCTTGCCGATAAAGATTTAACTGATTTATACGTTGTTCCGGCAGCTGGGCATACATTTGATATTAAACATCCTTTTGAAGGAACTAACGAAAAATTTGAAGCAATCCTTGAAAAAACTTACCAATTTTTTAACAATAACCTTAACTGAGGAATTTATGATCTCAAAGAATAATG
Source organism: Ignavibacteriaceae bacterium (assembly GCA_035260565.1). Lineage (GTDB taxonomy): Bacteria > Bacteroidota > Ignavibacteria > Ignavibacteriales > Ignavibacteriaceae > DATFVA01. Next base: position 1,874 of record DATFVA010000327.1, read on the forward strand.
CTGTCGTATACTCCAAAATATTAACAAGAGTGACATCTACGGATATATTCTGGATTTTCTCTTTTACGTTGCTTACAGCAGTGGCTGCACAAATTAGTATTCCGGTAAAACCGGTTCCGTTTACTTTACAAACCTTAATGGTTGGATTGTCAGGAGCATTTCTTGGGGCCAAAAAAGGAGCCTATACCCAGCTTCTGTATTTATCCCTGGGTGTTATAGGATTGCCGGTATTTGCACCAACAGCTGATGGTTTTTATGGATTTGCCAGCTTATTCGGGCCGACCGGCGGCTACCTCCTGGCATTCCCTCTGGCAGCATTTGCAGCAGGTTATATTGTTGAAAAAAACAAAAATTACTTTTCGGTTGTAATATCCATGATCGCAGCTGAAGCGATTATCTTATTAAGCGGGACGGTTTTTCTAAATACATTTTATCTCCACGATTGGACGGAATCTTTAAAAGCAGGCGCGATTATATTTTCTGTCTGGACGATTATTAAAATTTTTACCGGTGCGGCGATTTATTCAGGAATTTATAAAAATCGCAGAAGAAGATGATTCTTTTTTATAATGTTTTAATGCTGCAGTTAATATGGAATTAAAAAATATCATATTCATTGTTTCCCTGATTTTTGCATTGGGTTTATTTACCTGGAGCTGCAGGAAACTTATTGTCTACATGTTTCTGGCGAAGAAAAAAGATGATAGGAGCGGCAGGGTTGTAGACAGAATTAAAAGGGTCTGGACGGTTGCATTCGCCCAAACTAAATTATTAAGGGATCCTAAAGCGGGACTGCTCCATCTTACAATATTCTGGGGTTTTGTCCTGTTTCTTTTTGCCGTTGTTGAAGCCTTTATACAGGGTTTCTATACCCCTTTCACCTGGCATTTTGCGGGACCATTTTATTCTGCTGTAACAATCATTCAGGATGTATTTTCTGTTCTTGTAATAATTGCCTGCCTGTATGCCTTGTACAGAAGGTTTGTTATCCATATTCCACGACTTGAAGTTGAAAAATCAGGCAAACTTGATGCAGCGTTTATTCTTATACTGATTATGCTGGTTTGTGTTTCTATGCTTGGTGAGAACTCCGCTTTAGTAGCCATGCATAATTTTAAGCTGAATACATATGAAATACGGCCTGTTTCTTCTGCGTTGAGCAAATGGTTTTACTCAGGGGGTACACAGAATGCACATATTTATTTCGGACTTTTCTGGTGGATGCATATTATTGTGATTCTGGGATTTCTTAATTTCCTCCCATATTCAAAGCACCTTCATGTTCTTACTTCTATTCCTAATACTTACCTGGCAAACGTTGATGAAATCAGGAATACAATAAAACCTCTTAACCTTGAGGATGAAAATGTTGAAGTATTCGGTGCTGCAGATTTTGAACATCTATCCTGGAAGCAGATCCTTGATGGATATTCTTGTACCGAATGCGGAAGGTGCACTGCTTCATGCCCCGCTGCCACGGTTGGGAAATCATTATCGCCTAGAAAGATAATAGTTGACATAAGACGGAGAACAAAAGATAAAGCCCCTCTGATTGAGCAGGGAATTACTGAAGGTGAAGTGTTTGAGAAGACTTTAGTACATGATTATATTTCTGATATCGAGTTGTGGCAGTGCACTACCTGTATGGCTTGCGTACAGGAATGTCCGGTCATGATTGAACATGTTGATTCAATCGTGGATATGAGAAGAAACCTTGTACTGACAGAATCAAAGTTCCCTTCTAATCTCAACCCGGTATTTAAGAGCCTGGAGACTAACTTTACACCATGGGCGTTCAACCAGGCAGACCGCGCAAACTGGGCGGACGGCCTGGATATCAAAACAATGGCTGAAGACTCTGAATGTGATGTTCTATTCTGGGTCGGCTGTGCTGGTTCATTTGACGAAAGGTATAAGAAAGTTTCCCGGGCCTTTGCACAAATAATGCAGAAAGCAGGTATAAACTTCAGGATTCTTGGAACTGAAGAAAAATGTAATGGCGATACTGCTAGAAGACTTGGAAATGAATATCTTGCCCAGATGCTGGTAATGGAGAATATAGAAACTCTGAACAATTACAAAGTTAAAAAGATTGTTACCGCCTGTCCGCATTGCTTCCATTCTCTTGGCAGAGAATACAAACAATTCGGCGGTGATTATGAGGTAATGCATCACTCGCAATTCATAGATCAGCTTGTCTCCGACAATAAAATTCAGCTGAGTAATAACCGGGAAAATCATAGGGTAACTTATCATGATTCCTGTTATCTTGGCAGGTACAATAATGTTTATGAGTCGCCAAGAAATACCTTAAAAAGTATAAGCGGGTTGGAATTTGTTGAGATGGAAAGAATTAAATCCCGCGGGTTCTGCTGCGGTGCCGGAGGCGGAAGGATGTTTCTTGAGGATGAAGAGGGCGGTAGAATAAATGTTGAAAGAACATCAGAAGCCCTCAGAACCAATTCCGATACAATAGCTTCTGCCTGCCCATTCTGTATGACAATGCTGACAGACGGTGTTAAACATTTTGAGAAAACGGAAGAAGTAGCAGTAAAGGATATTGCCGAGATAGTACTAGAACATTCTAAATAACTTATTTCAAATTATTTCTTAGGAGGTTTCAATGAACAAATACGAAGACTTAATTCAGGCTGTACAAAATCTTCACACTGATTTTGAAAAGTTTTACGAAAAAGGTCAGGCAGCTGCCGGCACCCGTCTTCGCAAAGGATTAAGCGAACTCAGAAAAATGGCTCAGGATGTTCGTAAGGATGTCCAGGAGGTAAAAGTCCAGAGAAAAACTGAGAAACAAGGATAATAAAGTTTAATACAACTTAAAGAAGGCTGACTATTCTAAAAATAGTTCAGCCTTTTATTTTTTTATATGCGGTATATTCTTTTTTCTATTATAATAATTTGTCTGCTTAACACATCTGATAGAAATATTTCTCAGAATCAGCCTGTTTACGTTGATCCTCCTGATTCGCTGATAACTGTTTCTTTCAGTGTTGTCGGTGATATAATGTGTCATTCTGTGCAGTATAATTATGCACGGGTATCTGCGGATAGTTTCGATTTCAATCCGGTCTTCTCAGAGATACAAAAATATTTAGATCAGTCTGATTTTCTGTTTGGTAATCTTGAAACCGTTACAGCTGGAGAAAAGGCGGGATATTCAGGTTACCCTTTTTTTAATACCCCTGATGCATTTGTGAGGAGCATTCAGTTTGCAGGGTTTGATTTACTGAGTACTGCGAATAATCATGCTATAGACAGGGGGGAAGCAGGTATTATAAGAACCATTCAGCAGATTAAACTAAATCATCTCAACTATAACGGTACATTTCTTTCTGAAAGAGACAGGGATTCTATTAGAATATTTAACGTTCGTGGAATAAAGACTGCGTTCCTTGCCTATACATACGGCACTAACGGCAATCCGGTTCCTAAGGGAAAAGAATATCTTGTTAATATAATTGATACCATAAAAATCAGAAATGATATTGAGGCTGCCAGGAAAAAAGGAACCGATATTGTAATCGTCCACTTTCATTTCGGAGAAGAATATCAGCGGCTTCCGGATAGTTACCAGAAGACAATAGTTAACCAAACGGTAAGAGACGGAGCTGATATTATCATAGGCGGTCATACACATGTCCTTCAGCCGATAAGTTTCTTTAAGACTAACAATGCCGGGATTGATTCGGGTTTTATAATATATTCTATGGGGAATTTCATCTCCAATCAGAGATGGCGGTATTCTGACGGCGGGGCAATCCTGAGTTTTTCCATTACAAAAAATACGGTAAATAATTCAATCCGGCTGGCAGGAGTTAACTACCTGC
>DATFVA010000328.1:0-3812 GCA_035260565.1 Ignavibacteriaceae bacterium
CTGCAATAAGTAATTCCGATACCCGTCTTGCGGTAATATTTAAACCGGATCTCGATGAATTTATTGAAAACTACCCTAAAAGCGGAATAAAGATACTCAGAGGGATTTCAGAGATCATCGCCACAAGACTGAGAAAATTGAATGAGGATAATTTCAATCTTCAAAATAAATTAGAAGTTAAAATGGAGGCAACTTATGGAACCTAATATTTCCAAAGTGCTTGTTCCGATTGATTTTTCTGATTACTCCAAAAACGCTTTAAAATATGCTGTTAACTTTGTTAAACACTTTCATGCTCAGTTAATTCTTATATATGTTGTTGAACCGGTAATTTATCCTCCGGATTTCAGTATGGGGCAAATTGCAATTCCATCAGTCGATCTTGAAATGGATAAGAGAGCGATCGATGAGTTGAATAAACTTGCCGAATTGGAAATTCCGGCAGATATAAAGGTTAAATCGATCGTTAAAACCGGAAAACCTTTTATCGAAATTATAGAAATTGCTGAAGATGAAAACATTGATTTAATCATCATTGCAACTCATGGTCATACAGGTATGGAACATATCTTATTTGGGAGTACGGCTGAGAAAGTGGTAAGAAAGGCTCCCTGCCCGGTACTGACACTGAGAGAACCGATTAAAGGATTTCTGTTTAAAGATGAGTTGAAAAAGGGAAAGTTGAATTCTGATTAATTTTTTCTATCTATCACAAAATCCACAAGGCCCTCAAGTGCAATTTTTGCAGGGGAGTCCGGGAATATCTTAAGTGAATTTTTAGCTCGCTGGGAGTAGTCGTGTGCAGTTTTTAATGCGTAGTCAATCCCCTGGTTATTCCTGACAAACTCTATTATCTGCCTTGTGTTCTCTTTGCCATCATTATTTTTAATTAATCGTCTGATTTTATCAGCTTCATTCTTTGGAACTTTCTTCAAAGAATAAATCAGGGGCAGGGTTATTTTCTTTTCCTTAATATCGCCACCTACCGGTTTCCCGGTAATTTTTGAACTCCCCTCATAATCGAGGATATCATCTCTTATCTGGAAGGCCATTCCGATGGATTCCCCAAAACTTTTCATGGCCTCATGGTACTCTTTATTTTCCGATGTACTCATCGATCCAATCATACAGCAAGTTTCAAGCAATGAAGCCGTCTTATCGGAAATCACTTTGAAATATGTTTCTTCATCGATGTCAAGTTTGCGGGTTTTCTGGATCTGCAGCAGTTCACCTTCCGACATTCTTTTTACCGCATTGGTGATGACACCGAGGAAATCAAAATCATTACCTTCTACGGCGATCATCAATCCTCTTGACAGGAGATAATCCCCCATAAGAACGGCTGCCTTATTTTTAAATACAGCATTAATCGACCAGAAGCTCCGCCTTTTATCGGCATTATCAACAACATCATCGTGGATCAGCGTGGCGGTGTGAAGCAGTTCTACAAGTACAGCACCCCTGTAACTTCTCTGAGTAACCTTGCCTGATAATTTTGCCGAAAGGAGAACAAGCAGAGGCCTTATCTTTTTTCCTTTCTGCCTTATAATATATTTTGCAATAAGATCTACAAGTCCGACGTTGCTCTTCATTGATTTCTTAAACAGCTGATCAAATTCCTCAAGCTCAGTTTTAATGGGCTGACTTATTTCAGTTAAAGCTTTTTTTATCAATGTTTCTTCATGGCTATTTTTGAAATGAAAATACTTATTTCATATAATAAAACCAATGGAACAGCCAGCACAACCTGTGAGACAGGATCCGTGCCGGGAGTAAGAAATGCTGCAAGCACCATTATAATAACAATTGCATGCTTCCTGTATTTCTTCATGAAGGCAGGAGTTAATATATGCAGTTTTGTAAGGAAGAATGAAATCATAGGAAGTTCAAATACCACACCGGCAGCAAGAACCACACTCACAATTATTGAGACGTACTCATCAATTGCAAATTCATTTTTAATAAGCTCAGTACCAAACTGATGAATAAATTTGAATGCAAGAGGAATCATTACGAAGTATGCGAAAGCAATTCCTATTAAGAAACTTATCGTACTATAAAATACAATAAGAAGAATATACTTCCTTTCTTTTTTCCTAAGTGCCGGTGAAAGAAATTTCCATAGCTGATAAAACAGATTAGGGAGGCTTAATATTACACCGCCAATCAGTGCAACCTGGAAATACAGAAAAAGCTGTCCAAATGGTTTAAGATTCTGCAGCTGAAGGCCATTATCCTGTGCAGGTTTTAAAAGAACATCTGTCACCAGGAAATCAACAAAAATCCAGCTTATTATAGTTCCTGCAACGACTCCGATAATAGAGTAAATAAGTCTCCACCTTAACTCTTCGAGATGATCAAGGAATGTCATCTCTACTTCATTGGATTCTTCTTCTAAATAATCAATACTATTGAGTTCTTTGGTTGCCACAATATTTCAAATCAAATTAGACCGGCATATAGAGGAAATTTTGAACAGAGATCCTTCACTTCAATTCTGATCTCTTCAAGTTTTGAATCATTATCAAAGTTGTTGACGGCATTATTTATGAACCCGGCAATAAGCATCATTTCATTTTCTTTCATACCTCTTGTGGTAACAGCAGGAGTTCCTATCCTTACCCCGCTAGTTACAAAAGGACTACGCTGGTCGAAAGGGACCATGTTTTTATTAACCGTTATGCCTGCTTTTTCGAGTGAATTTTCGGCCTGCTTGCCGGTAATATTTTTATTGGTCAAATCTATTAACATTAAATGATTATCAGTACCGCCAGAGATCAGATTAAAATTATATTCGGCTAATTTTGCGGAAAGGGCCTGAGAATTACTAATAATCTGACCTGCATAATCCTTAAAAGAATCCTGAAGTGCTTCCCCGAATGCAACAGCTTTTGCCATAATGATGTGCATCAGGGGTCCGCCCTGAATGCCCGGCATAACCATACTGTCAAGAATTTCAGACATCATTTTCACACGATCACCCTTTGGAGTTTTTACGCCCATCGGATTCTCATAATCTTTACCCATCAGAATAATACCCCCTCTTGGTCCGCGGAGTGTTTTATGAGTTGTAGAAGTTACAACATCACAATATTTAAGAGGGTTATCAAGGAAACCTTTGGCTATAAGTCCTGCGGGATGGGCCATATCGCACATAAAGAAAGCGCCAACTGAATCGGCTATTTCCCTGAATTTTTTATAATCCCATTCACGCGGATAAGCACTTGCGCCAGCTACTATAATTTTCGGCCTCTCCTTTTTAGCGAGCTCAGCTATCAGATCATAATCCAGGGTCTTGGTTTCCTTGTTAAGGGTATATCCAACGGCTTCATATAATTTGCCGGAAAAATTCACAGGTGATCCATGAGTAAGATGACCGCCATGAGCAAGACTCAATCCCAGTATTTTATCTCCCGGATTCAGCAAAGCCATATAAACTGCCATATTAGCCTGCGAGCCGCTATGCGGCTGGACATTTACATATTCAGCGTCAAATAATTCTTTTAGTCTGTCTCTTGCAATGTTTTCTGCCATATCAACGAATTCACAACCGCCGTAGTAACGTTTGCCGGGATAACCCTCAGCATATTTATTTGTGAGTACTGAACCTGCCGCCTCCAGAACTGCAGGACTTACAAAATTTTCTGAAGCTATTAACTCCAGCTTTTCCTGCTGTCTCCGGGTTTCAAAAGTTAAGACTTCAAAAATTTCTTTATCTTTTTGAATATTAGAATATGTCATATTGGTTTCACTGATTTGTAATAAATTGAATAATTTTCAGTTTGAAAATATAACAAATAAAAAGAAAAGGT
>DATFVA010000329.1:0-16270 GCA_035260565.1 Ignavibacteriaceae bacterium
AATACCTCCCGGAGTCTTACTCTCACCGGATCTATAAATTTTAATTTTAACCAGGGAACTTACTCATACAGCGGTGTACTATCTACTACCGATGCCAGCGTGAATAGCACTGAAATTCATGATGAAGGAACTTATATGATCAGGGGTGAACATATAGAGATGTATGATAATGCAACCAAAAGGATGAATCCTCAGTGGCTGCCAAGCCTGTACCTCTCGGGAGTTTATAGTTACAGACACACTGATACACAGATAATTATAGATGGAACCGGTGATTTCGGTGCAATAAGGATAACCCTGAATGCTAATTAGCAGATTAATATGAATCATATTTATTTAAAGCCTGCAAACACTGCAGGCTTTTTTTTGTGATAAAAATCCCAGTAATCGTGTGAATTATTCCTCAGCAAATTCAATCAGTGATAAATAAAACGGCTTTTAAAGTTTTAATATTGCAAATTAATTGCGTTGTACGATGTATTAATAAATCAAAAGGTGATACGGTGAAAACATTAATAAAACTTGCAGTAGTAATTATAATTGCAATATCATTTGCGGCTTGTGAGAAAGCTGTCAATCCTGTTACTCCCACTTCATTAGACAAAACAGCATCTGAATTTTCCGCATTTGCTCAGTCGGGAACTTTTGAAATAACCATACCTGATAGTCGTGTTATAAATAATAAGCCTCTTTCCGGGTACATTAATTTCTATTTTGATGATGCAGCCTCAACATATAAATATGAGGGCAGAATAATTTCGGAGGTAGATAAGGATTCACGTTATTTTGAAAATACCGGGAAATTTGAAAGAAAAGGCGACTATATCAAATTAATTGACAATCCAGTGCTTCAGGCAGCCCGATTAACTCTTGATCTATATGGTGATTATAAATATGAACAACGAGGTAGCCAGATAACCATAGAAGGGGAATCTAAATTAGGTCATATAAAGATAGTTCTGTCTAAATAAATATATTGTCATGTTTCTGATTCAATGAAAGCCTGCTCAAGCAGGCTTTTTTAGTTTAAACGGGGACACTTAATACTCCAAACTTACGTAAAGATTTAGTATTTTTGAAGATAATTTTTCTCAGTATATGTTACTGAAAAAGAATTTATATAATGTTCTTAGAAAAAATGGAGATCTTTTTTATGGCACGTAAAACCGTCCTTATTATGGGCGCCGCGGGGCGCGATTTTCACAATTTTAATGTCTACTTTCGTGACAACGATGATTATAATGTAGTAGCCTTCACGGCCACACAAATTCCCAATATTGAAGGCAGAACTTATCCCAAAGAACTTGCAGGAAAACTTTATCCAAAGGGAATTCCAATCTATGAAGAAGCAAAACTTGTTAATTTAATAAACGATTTTAAGGTTGATGAAGTTGTTTTTTCCTATTCAGATATTCCTTTTAATTATGTTATGACCAAAGCCTCAATCGTCAATGCTGCAGGAGCCTCTTTCCGTTTAATGGGAGCAGCCGAGACAGAAGTTAAAAGTACAAAACCCTTAATTGCTGTATTAGCTGTAAGAACCGGATCGGGTAAATCCCAAACCACAAGAAAAATTGCTGAATTACTGCGGAAAGCAGGGAAGAAAGTAGTTTCAATCCGTCACCCAATGCCTTATGGAGATCTGGTAAAACAGAGGGTTCAGAGATTTGCTACGATAGCAGATTTGAAGAAACACGAATGTACTATTGAGGAAATTGAAGAATATGAACCTCATATAGCCAATGGCGGGATTATCTATTCCGGAGTTGATTATGAAGCCATTCTGCGTGAAGCAGAAAAAGAAGCAGATATAATTCTTTGGGACGGTGGAAATAATGATATGTCATTTTACAAAGCTGATCTGACTTTCACTGTAGTTGATCCTCACAGGCCCGGACACGAACTAAATTATTACCCCGGCAATACAAGCCTTAGAATGGCTGACGTTGCTATTATCAATAAAGTTGATACGGCAGATCCAAGCAACGTTGAAATAGTAAGGGAAAATATTAAGAAAGTGAATCCAAATGCCAGAATAATTGAAGCTTCTTCCCCGGTAACTGCCGAGAATCCCGATTTAATAAAAGGTAAAAAAGTACTTGTGGTTGAAGATGGTCCTACCTTAACACATGGCGAAATGAAATATGGTGCTGGTACCATTGCTGCGAGACAAAATGGCGCTGCAGAAATTGTTGATCCAAGACCTTATACTGTAAAATCGATTACAGCTACATATAAGAAATACCCCAATATCGGTGTACTGCTTCCAGCTATGGGTTACGGAGACTCACAGGTTAAAGACCTGGAAGAGACAATAAATAAAACAGAATGTGATTCTGTCATTATCGGAACACCCATCGATCTCGGAAGGCTGTTGAAAATCAATAAACCTTCCACCCGTGTAACTTACGTACTTGGTGATCAGGCAACTGATGAAGTGAAGAAAGTACTTAAAGAAAAAGGAATGTTATAACAGCAGTTTCCGGATCTTACTTTTCTGACCCGTATAATATTTTTTATACGGGTTTTTTTATATTGTTACGCTCTTTGTAATGGAACACGGATTTAAAGATCAAATAGATTGGCACAGAGTCAAAGTAATTGAGAAGCATAAATTTGCGTTGGAGTTGAGGGGAATAATATCACTTTACAGGAGCAAGAATGGAATGCCGACAGTCAATCCAATCAAACAATCATAATTCTGCCAGATCGATCTTTGCAACATCGTCATAAATAATAGTGCTTAAATCTTCCGTATCGGGATTATACAAAGTAAGAATTCTTTCCTCCTGGTTTGATATTGCTTTGTAAAGTATGTTACGCACCATCCTTGCATTCCCAAAGTTTTTATCACGCTTCCCGTATAGTTCGGTACAAATATCAAGTAAAAGCTGCCAGGCACCTTCATCGGGGTTGTACCCATTCTTTCCTGTTATCACAAGTGCTATTTCCAGAAGCTGCCGGGGGCTATAATCCTCAAAATTATAGTAACTGGTAAACCTTGATTTAAGTCCCGGATTTGACTCAATAAATTCTTTCATTTCATTAGTATAGCCTGCAACAATAACTACGAACCTACCCTGGTAATCTTCCATTCGTTTAATCAAAGTATCAATGGCTTCCTGTCCAAAGTCATTAGCTCCGCGGGCAAGTGAGTATGCTTCATCAATGAATAACGTCCCGCCAAGTGCTTGCTGAATTACTGCATCTGTTTTGATAGCCGTCTGGCCCTGGTAACCGGCAACTAATCCTGAACGGTCAACTTCAACAAGATGGCCTTTCTCAAGCACTCCCATTTCCTTATAGATTTTACTCAGGAGTCTTGCGATAGTTGTTTTACCTGTCCCGGGGTTACCCACAAAGACTGAGTGAAGGTTTTTAGGTATAATTTTAAGTCCCTTTTCCTCCCTGAGTTTTGCAACCTTAAGGCTGCTAACAAGTTTACGCACCGAGTTCTTAACTGATTCAAGTCCCGCGAGTTCTGATAATTCAGTTAAATATTCATCGAGTAATTCGCTGTCTCCCTGAATCCTTGCAGGAGTCTTTGATTTTGAATCTGCAGTAACAGACAAAACATCCTCAATGGAAATTTCCCTGAGCTTAAATTCAGTTCTTTCCAGGTAGGGGATATCAGCCACCCTTAAGAGATGATTTTTCAATATTCGATCGACGAGATCTCTTACGAGACGGGCATTACCAAAATTCTTTTCTCTTTCTCTGAATATTCTGTTATAAAATTTGAATAATTGTTCCCGGGCTTCATCGACAAGTAAATGTCCTTTTTCCTTGAGTGAATCTTCAGTCATTTTCAGAAGTTCTTCAGGAGAAAAATCTTCAAATAATATTTTCCGTGTAAATCTTGACTGCAGACCCGGATTACTATCAAGAAATGAGTTCATTTGTTCTGTATACCCGGCCGCGATGACTATAAATTTTCCCCTTTCGTCCTCCATGCGTTTAAGAAGTGTTTCTATCGCCTCATTCCCAAAGTCGTTTGCCGACATAGAACCCTTCCTGCTAAGCGTATAGGCTTCATCTATAAAAAGGGTACCGCCTCCGGCTTTATCGATCATCTCTGCAGTTTTCTGAGCTGTTTGACCTACATAAACGCCAACCAGACCTTGCCGATCAGTTTCAACAAGGTGGCCTTTTGGAAGTATACCCAGCGCACAATAAATCTGGCTGAAAATTCTTGCTATAGTCGTTTTACCTGTGCCGGGATTTCCCATAAAGACAAAATGTGAAAGGAATTTATTTTCCGGATTTTCACCTTCCTCAACAAAAAACTTTGCCAGCTTAATGATTTCATTGATCTCACTTTTCACTGATTCCAGGCCGGTCAATTTATTTAATTGTTCAAGTGAACTCCTGAGTAAATCTTCATCTATGCCGGGGTGATCTTTATCTGAGTTCCTGTTTCTCAGAACAGCAGAAACATCATCCGGATATATTGTACACATCGCTTCGCGGGTTCTTTTATAGGCAGGTATTTTCAGATACCTCTTTCCGATCTGAATTTTTATTTCGCTCAAATAATTTTTAATCAGCTTTGCATTCTTAAAGCCGCCATCCCTTTTCTTCTGTAATAATGTGAATTCCTTTTTTAATAACTTTTCCGATTCTTCAGGAACTACATAATCTTCACCGGCAGCGATTTTCTTAAAAAGACCGGTTAATTCATCGGGAGTCAGATCTTCGAAATTAAAAATGTGAGGGAAAAGTGATTTTATTCCCGGATAGAAATCAATAAAAGTATTCAACTGTGCAGGATCGACTGAAGAAATTACAGAAAGTTCACCGGAACGATTCTCCAGGATCCGGAGCAGCAGCTCCACAGATGTTTTTGCGTAATCATCTTTATCTTCCTGTATAATTGAATCTGCATTTTTAATGAACAGAATCCCGCCTGCTGCCTCTTCAATTATATGATTCATTTTCTGAGCAGATTCTTCAGTATCCTTTCCTGTCAGGCCGCTCCAATCAGTTTCAATAAGATGTCCCGACCGCAGTGTACCCATTGATTTGAGAACCCTGCCTAAAATCCACGCAGTAGTAATTTTACCGGTTCCGGGATTTCCGGAAAAAATACAGTTAATAGAAAACTTCTCATTGTTATTCAATCCCGATTTCTTTCTCTCGGTAATGAAACGCAGATAATCGATAAAATCTTTAATGGATATTTTTACCTCTTGAATTCCCGTTAATTCTTCTATTTCACCAAGAAGACTTTCTACTGTTTCATATCCTGCAGTCTGAGCAATGTATTTCTTCACTTTCCCGGGGAGTGAAGTAAATTTCCTTTTGCCTGATTCTTCAGAGTCCCTGAATTCAGGGCTCTCTTCAAAATTCATTAGTTGGCTGCTGCCGATGAGAAAATAGCGGGTGCATATTTTCTTATCTTCAAGATAGATATCAACCTGTCCCTGTCCCTCTGTCCAGAAGCCCGATGAATTAGTTCCCCAGTTCTGCACAAATTCAACCGTCCGCCATTCTTTTTCCAGTCCAAGTATAAACCGGTTTCTGCCCGCTTCAATATTGTTAAGATACCAGACTGCCATTCCATCAATGTCAAATGTTCTTTTTTTATAAAAAGGATTGTCAATTACAATTTCAACTCCGATATACCTGATAGTATCTTCATTGAACTGAAGAAGGTACACACGTCTACCGCTATTCAGATTATCAATAAAATTATAAGTTTTAGCCGTATACACTTTATAAACCGGCCCAGGATAAATTTCAATATCAGTGCGTCCGTTTAATACTTTCTTTTCCATGGGTTTAATAATTTTACCTTCCGAGCTGCTTTTTAAGATCTTACTATATATATAATCGAATTTCTTATCTTTTTTATAAGTATTTCTTTCAATCTCAGCTTTATCAAGTGCTTCCCTTACTCTGAACATAAGAAACAAAGAATCGAGCTCAAGCAAGAGAGCCTCTTTGCGGATATGTTTTAATGAAGGAGTATCCTGAATTTTTTTTGCAGCAATATATGAAAACCAGTATTCTTTCTGCCGGAAAGCTTCTGCTGCGGTCTTATACAGATTTATATCTTCTTCTACCGGTTTTTCGATATTTACAGCAATATTTAATAAATAAATAAGATATTTGAATGGTTCAATTGTTTCAGGCTCAGAATTTATTTTATTTTCCAGAACCTCCAAAGCCTTCCCATAATCACCCATTCCTGCAAGCGCTGCTGCTTTAGCCTTAAATGCCATCTCAGAAAGGGGAGTATCATTTTTTATTGCATAATTCAGATCGGATAAGGCTCCCTCATACAGACTCATCCTTGTTAACAGATAACCGCGGTATGTTCTTGCATTTATATTATTTGACGATAAACGGACAGATAGATTGGCAAATTCAAGCGCTTCAGCTGAATTGCCGTTTTCCATCAATGCCCAGGCGAGACAGACTGAAGATCTGTAATCCTCCGGGAATTCCTCGTATACTCTTTTTGCTGAAGTGAGAGCCATCCGGAAGCGCCCCTGCCCGAGATGTTCAAACGTTTCTTCAATAAGTTCTTCAAAATCTTCGGCAGTCAAATATTTAACTCCGTTTATAATCTTAATATGCCGGCGGAAATATAATAAATTATATGTTTGGAGAAGAGTAAAAAATCCGGAAGATCTGATTTCTCAAATCAATTTAGAATAAACTAATTTAATGACGGATGGGACGTTTAAGTAGAATTGCTTTGCCAACCAATAGGTGAAGAGTGAATGACCTGCCTCGCCAAACTTCACTTAGTTCCGTCTGGTAAACCGGCAGGCGGGTTGAATAATTGCACAACTGTAAGCTATAGAGACGACCTTACAATACTCAAGGCAGCCCAGTCTACATAAATAAAAACCCGATGACGGGGGTGTCATCGGGCAGGGTCCTTTGTCCATCACGAGGCAGGGGTAAACCTCTGTGAACGAACCCACTCAAAATTACTTTCTTTTTAAATAAGAACAAAAGCTAAATAATCATTATGGTTACTCTGTGCAAAATAAAGAAGTGCGAGAAAGATTTTTATCTATACCAGCGGCTTCGATACCCCAGGGCGTGTGATTGCGAATGCCATATAAATGGTGAAATCGATTGAAAAGGTAAGAATTTCGAGAATGATAAAAATAAAAAAAGCCGTCTCAAATCGAATTGAGACGGCTCAATAATAAAGCAGATTATATTAATACATTCCGCCCATATCGCCCATTCCGCCGCCAGGCATTGGAGGCATAGGAGCTTCTTTTTCTTTCTTCTCGAATACAACAGCTTCAGTTGTAATCAGAAGCGATGCTACAGAAGCGGCGTTTTCAAGCGCTGTTCTGGTAACTTTGGTTGGATCAATAACTCCTGATTTTATCAGGTTTTCATAAGTCTCAGTTGCAGCATTAAATCCATAATCATCTTTTCCTTCTTTAACCTTTTGCAGAACAACTGATCCCTCGATACCGGCATTGTCGACTATTTGTCTTAACGGTTCTTCGAGAGCCTTCTGGATTATCTTGATTCCGGTTGCCTGGTCAAGATTTTCTCCTTTAACCTTATCAAGCTGAGTGATGGCTCTTACGAATGCAACTCCGCCGCCAGCTACAATTCCTTCTTCAACTGCAGCGCGGGTAGCATGTAAAGCATCTTCAACGCGAGCTTTTTTCTCTTTCATTTCAACTTCTGTTGATGCACCGATCTTCAGTACAGCAACACCGCCAGAAAGCTTAGCAAGTCTTTCCTGAAGTTTTTCCTTGTCGTAATCCGAAGTTGTTTTATCAATCTGAGCCTTAATCTCATTGATTCTTTTCTTGATATCATCAGTTTTTCCCGAACCTTCAACGATAGTAGTATTATCTTTATCGATATTTATTTTCTTTGCCTGACCAAGATATGAAACCGTTGCATTCTCTAATTTGAAGCCTCTCTCTTCGGAAATAACTGTACCGCCGGTAAGCACCGCGATATCTTCAAGCATTGCTTTTCTTCTGTCGCCGAATCCAGGAGCTTTAACAGCAGCTACCTTCAGGGTTCCACGGATCTTATTGACAACCAATGTTGCAAGTGCTTCGCCTTCAAGATCTTCTGCAATTATTAAAAGAGACTTTCCCTGCTGGGCGATCTTTTCGAGAATAGGCAGAAGGTCTTTCATCGCAGAGATTTTCTTGTCGTGAATAAGGATATAAGGATCTTCAAGAACTGCTTCCATTGATTCCGTATCTGTTACAAAATAAGGTGAAAGATATCCGCGGTCGAACTGCATACCTTCAACTACATCAAGAGAAGTCTCTGTTCCTTTTGCTTCTTCAACGGTTATTACGCCGTCTTTCCCGACTTTTTCCATCGCGTCGGCAATAAGGTTACCTATAGACTTATCATTATTAGCTGATATCGAACCAACCTGCGCAATTTCATTTCTTCCTTCAACGTCTTTGCTAATTGATTTCAGGTACACAATTACTTTTTCAACTGCCAGATCAATTCCTCTTTTAAGATCCATCGGGTTTGCACCTGCAGTAACGTTTTTCAAACCTTCTCTGTAAATAGCCTGTGCTAAAACAGTAGCGGTGGTTGTTCCGTCACCAGCAACATCACTGGTCTTTGAAGCAACTTCGCGGACCATCTGTGCACCCATATTCTCTACCGGATCTTCAAGTTCTATTTCTTTTGCTACGGATACACCATCTTTAGTAACAGTTGGTGCACCAAATTTTTTCTCAAGTACTACATTGCGTCCTTTAGGACCAAGAGTAACTTTAACAGCATTAGCAAGTTTATCCACGCCTCTTTTAAGCTTAGTACGTGCCTCACTGTTAAATTCTATTAGTTTAGAAGCCATAATTATTTCCTCCGTTTATATTTTTCAAAAATCTTATTTCTCAATGATTGCGAAGATGTCACTCTCACGCATAATTAAATATTCGTCACCTTCAACGTTTACTTCAGTTCCACTATATTTACCGTACAGAACTTTATCACCCACTTTAACTTCCATTTTGATTGCTTTTCCGTCGTCAGAAACCTTACCCGGTCCTGCCGCTACAACTGTTCCCTCTATGGGCTTTTCTTTTGCTGTGTCCGGCAGAATGATGCCGCCTTTTGTCTTCTCTTCAGCTTCCATTGGTTTTACAATAACCCGGTCGCCAAGAGGTTTTAAGTTCATTTTAGCCATAATTATCTCCTGTTATTTTATATATAATGTTATTAGCACTCGTTAAAAGAGAGTGCTAATATAACACTGTTGACAAAGTTTGTCAAGGTTGTTTTTAAGCCAAATTGTTAATTAATCATTAAAAAATGAAAATAATGCAAACTGTCATTCTATAGTTATACTCCATAATTCAGGCATTCGATTGTCATTTGACAGGCATTCGATAGGAATTCGAGCATTTGATAAGCATCTGATGTCATTGAAGGCATTAGGCTGGCGGACAAACTGAGCTGAGTTTTATGAATTATTAGCTACTTTTTCTATTTTTCAGTTTATTTTTCCAGAAGGATAATGAGCCGAACACCATTAAAAGCCGAACTCAAGAACCTATACTATGTAGTCCGCACTCTCGACAGGAAAGTTATAACGGTATTTCTCTCAGTGGCTTTTCTTCAAACTTTTTCCTGGTATTACACCTCGAGGTATTTTTTCAGATTAAATATTTTTCCTAATTACCAGTTTGAGCCTAACATTTATTTAATCGAATACCTGTACTGGTTCATAGGGGACTTCTTCAGCTTTTTTGTACTGCCGATACTTATTATCAAATTAATCCTAAAAGCTGACCTCAAAAATTTCGGGTTGACGATCGGAGATTTCAGGACAGGAATCAAGATATCCATTATCTTCCTGGCAGTGATGCTTCCATTGGTATGGATATTTTCTTCGTTTCCGGAGTTTGTAAGGACTTATCCCCAGCTTGCTTCTGCGCGCGACCACTGGAGTACCTTTATTATCTTTGAGTCCGGGCTGCTACTTTACCTTGTTGCATGGGAGTTTATCTGGCGCGGCTTTATGCTTTTCGGATTAAAAGAGAAGTTCGGATATTATGCTATTTTCATTCAAATGATTCCCTTCTTAATACTGCATAACGGCAAACCTGCCGCAGAGACCTTTGGTGCAATAATAGCGGGACTAGCACTGGGGATACTTGCCTGGAGAACAGGATCTATTTATTATTGCGTCATTACGCATGCAGGTGTTATGTTTGGTATTGATCTTATAACTACTCTCCGTTTCCGGGCAGGAGATTACGGTATCGGATTAAGTTCTTTTTTGAATGTCATAAAGCAAATTTTTTAAGAGGAAATAAAAATGAGATTTGCATTAAATGTGGATCATATAGCAACTTTAAGAAATGCAAGGGGAGAGGAACAACCTGATCCGGTAACATTTGCTCTACTGGCTGAGCAGGCCGGTGTTGACGGGATTGTTGTTCACCTGAGAGAAGACAGGAGGCATATTAATGAAAGGGATGTAAGGTTACTGAGGGAACTATTAACCACAAAACTCGATCTTGAAATGGCTGCCACGGATGAGATAATAAAAATAGCCTGCGATGTGGGTCCCGAACTAGCCACCATCGTTCCTGAAAAAAGACAAGAACTTACTACGGAAGGCGGAATAAATGTACTTGATGATATTCCGAAGTTAAAAAACGCGATTAAAGAACTTCATAAGCACGAAATACAAGTATCCCTTTTTATTGAACCCGACATCAACCAGATCGATGCGGCGGCAGAAATTGATTCCGACTTCATTGAGATACATACAGGTGTTTTTGCCAATTCATTCACTGAAGAAGAACAGTTTGATGAACTTGAAAGAATAAGGCTTGCAGCAAAGCATGCCAAAAAACTTGGAATGGGAGTAAATGCCGGCCATGGTTTAGATTACCAGAATATCAAAATATTCAGAGAAATCGATGACATTGACGAAGTAAGCATCGGTCATGCTGTAATTGCGCGTTCCGTATTTGTAGGGATCAAGGAGGCTGTTAAAGAAATGAGAGAACTGATTAAATCTTTTTGAATTTAATGAGCCGATTAAATGGTTCTTATACGGGTGCCGGCTTTTGCAGGGCTACGGGATGAGACATTATTTCAAGCGATGAGGCTGAAGCCACGATGTTTGAAGATAATAGTGGATCGTTGGCTAAAACCGAACGGCAAATCATGGTAGTTTGGATATGCGCCGCCCAAAAATTAAATGGCCAGGGAGGGCGACTCCCGCATGATGAACGAAGCGATCAGGACCGGGCATCCACCTGAGCAAGCTAAACATCATTTAGAATAAAGTAAACCAGAATAAATCATTCTATCATTCTCTTATAGTGTATCTTCCATTTCAGGTCCCAGGTTTTCCCCGTATCATGGGATATTTCCCAGTTCCAGTCAAAATCATTTTTTGAGATATTATAATAAATCATTTTCTGCATTACCGGTGAGCCATTTTTATCTGCTGTTTCTCTTGTGAGTATCATTTTACCATCCTTAAATGCTCCTGTAAAATCAAGGTAAGTTCCGCCGTTATCAACCCAGGTTTGTTTCCACAGCCTCTCTTTTCTATCATACACAGAAAAGCTTTTTCCGATTAATGAAGTCCCCGGCATCCCATCGAAGTTTTCCTCAATAACACAGCTGCCGTCAAATAAATTTATTACATGATTTGTTCCTTTTGAGATGGTGCTGTCTGTGTTTTTCCATTCAACATTCCAGTCACCCAGCCAGAAGTCCATCTGATGTGCTTCCGATGTTGAACAAAGGTCGCCGTCAGGCGGCTGCGGAAAAGATACCATTTGTATAAATAATAAACCCAGAATCATATTCAGCATATTTGAAATTCCTTTTATAAAATTCTACCCGGCCACCTTTTGGTAATAGTGCGCTGTCGGCCTCACTACTGAACGTCCGGCTACATCTCCATAAACCGGAATAGTTCAACCGGGTTAAAAAAATAAGATCATTTTTATTTCAGCAAGATCATCTTTCTTACACTCGTATATCCCGGTGCAGAAATTCTATAGAAATAAATTCCGCTCGGTAATGTTACTGCAGGTGAGAAATTGACCTCATATATTCCGGGTGATTGGATTTCGTTAACCAAGACAGCAACGTCTTTTCCAAGTACATCATAAACCTTGAGCGTTACAATTCCCGGTTTACCAGATATATCAGGAATGTTATAACGGATTTTTGTTGAAGGGTTAAACGGGTTGGGATAATTCTGAAAAAGTTCAAACTTATCCGGCACGCCTTCACCGTTTAACTCAACACCCGTGGAATTTTCTACATTGATATAGCTCTTCCTCATTTTACTTTGTGTGGTTGTACCGTTGGAAACTGTAAGTTTAACAGTATAGATTCCGGGTGAGCCATAAACCCACAGGGGATTCTGATCTGTTGCATCGACTGTTCCGTCATTATTGAAATCCCATTCCCACGATATTACCGGTTTTCCGGGATCAGCAATTGTTAAATCAGAAAATTGTACTGTCAAACTGTCAACGCCCGAAATTTTATCTGCCGAGAAATTCGGTCTCAGGAAACCCGAAGGTATCTCTTCATCGTAAGTATATAACTGATCAACAGCCAGGTTAGTGTAAGTTTTAGACTGTCCTGAAGGCCACATTATAACCAGGGAATCCGCCGAGACGGCGCTGCCCAAACCAAAATGAACTATTAAACTATTCTGACTATCAAAACTATTCTGACCAGAAATATCTCTTAACTGCCAGACGGAATTTCCGTTTATCATTGCTTTCATTTTGATTCTTGTTCCGATTGCAGATTTATTAGAGACACTCCCTCTACAAATTATTTCGAGCCAGTGAAAGCCGTTTGAATTATCATTGCGGAACAATCCTTCGGAATTACCGGTTCCCGAGACGAACAGATCCAGGTCGCCATCGTTATCATAATCTCCGAATACAGCCCCCCTGGGGGATCCTGACAAAGTAAAACCGGTGGTATCATTTACAAATGCACCATCATCGTTCCTGTTGAAACTTGTACCCGATTCACCTGTAACAACTACATCCAGGTCACCATCATTATCAACATCGCCCCAGGTATTTGCGAGGTGCTGACCTATAACGGTAAGTGCATTGGATAGACTTACGAAGGTGCCGCTGTCATTCCTGTAAAAGTGATCTGGTGCCCCGCCGTAATTTGTTATAAAGGCATCATAGTCGCCATCATTATCATAATCGATAAAATTCCATGTTTGTCCATCCTGTAAATCCGTTCCAATAAGGAGATCATCGATCCTGACAAAATCTACTGACCCGGTTTCTTTAAGCATATTTCGGTATAAAAAGTCCCTTGCCCCGGAACCAACAGCGGGACCGCTTGCAATAAACAGATCTATATCGCCGTCCTGGTCAAAATCATACCAGGTTGCAACAGTATAAGGATGCAGATCATCTGTAAATTCATAGCCGGTGATTTTTGTAAACCTGCCATCGCCGTCGTTATGAAGCAAAAAGCAAGGCTCATACGGCGAGCCGAGGAATCCTTTCGGATGAGTGATTACGAGATCCAGAAACCCATCATTATCGTAATCGCCCCAGGCACAAGCCCATCCCCGGTTATCCTCATTGATTCCCAGAGGTAACTCATCAACTACCGTAAATGAATCGCTACCATCATTCCTGTAAATAAGGGATGATTTCCCAGCGATTGCGGCATCAGGATCACCATCATTATCATAATCGCCCCAGCTTATCCCGTTGCCAAGCTGCGGTTCCATATCCATTCCCAGTCCGGTAGAAAGCAAAGTAAAATTTCCATTACCTTCATTTCTGAACAGGTAGGTTTTTGTTGTGTACAAATCAAGATCTCCGTCGCCATCGTAATCTATCCAGGCAGCGCCGGAATAATTCTGATCGAGTGTTGTTGTTGCTATCGGATTGCCAGGATCGGTGATCTTTGTAAATGTCTGTGCGAAGATCAGGAGGGGTCCCAGGAACCAGAAAAGCACCGCAATGAGTAATAGGCGGAAGGGATTCATCATAAAGAATTTCATACAAATTTCCTTTCTTATCTGATACAATTGATTCTAAACTTCTGATTCAATTATAGCGGGTGAGAAGGAAATCCGGTATCCTGCAAGTTGGGTGATTTTTATCAGGAATGGCTATATGAGTTTATCTTTCGATGCTTTTTCTATTGCCGTAGCTTTTGAGTTCACATTTAATTTCTGGTAAATATTTTTTATGTGAGTGCGGACAGTTTCTTTATCGATAAATAGTTCTTCTGCTATCATCGTATAACTTTTCCCTTTCGCAAGATGCTGAAGCACCTCTGTTTCACGGGGGGAGAGGGGAGATTTCATATTATGATGAAAGGAGGTAATTACCTTACGGGCGATATCTGTGCTCATAGGTGCGCCGCCCCGGTAAACTTCTTCAAGAGAATCGATTAGTTTTCCCGGCGGGATATTTTTAACAAGGTAGCCGCTTGCGCCGGCGCATAATGCATCAAATACATTTTCATCTTCGGAGTGTACTGTAACCACCAGGATATCCGTTTCGGGTTTTAGTTTCTTAACTTTTTTAATTCCTTCAATTCCAGACATTCCCGGAAGTTCAATATCCATCAACACTATTTCAGGATCGTCTTTCCCGAAATTGCGGAGCGCCTTTTCACAATTTTCATATCCTGCCAGGCAGAAAAATTTTGGAGAGTCATTTATCAAAGAAATGAAACTTTCCCTGATGATTTCATCATCTTCGATAATAATCACTCTTATTTTGTGATCACCCGGATTACCAGAAGGATTTGCCGGGAGGGAGATGTTTTTAGTCAACATGTTCTTATTTAATTATAGTGTATTGCCTTTCCCGGCATCTTTCCTCTGAAAGAAATACTGGTTCCGTTACCGGGTGCGGATTTCACTTCGAGTTCTGCTAAAAGTTTTTCCGCTCTCTTTTTCATATTCTTAAGTCCGCTGCCTTTGCCGGCCATCCCGGGAAGAAATCCCAGTCCGTCATCCAACAGGGTCAGTTCAATATTATCGGCATTCACTTTTGAGTTGAATGAAATTTTGCTGATCCGTCCATGTTTAAGAGAATTATTCATTCCCTCCTTGAAAATAAGCGCGAGGTGACGTTTCCAGTCTATTGTTAACAATTTATTTTTGAGAGATTCGTCTATTCCATTGAACTCGAACAGGATATCCGAATCACCGAATAACTCGTCGCCGAAGTCCTTTAATCGTATCAGAAGTTCATAGAGTGAATCCTTATTCGGATCGATTGCCCATATAAAATCTTTAGTGCCCTCATAAAGTTCGACGGAATTTGACGAAATTTTGTTCAGAAGATCAGTTATTTCATCAGAAGTATTTCCGATTTTCCTTTTTATTATTTCAGACAGGAGGGAAATCCTTGTAAGCCGATGTCCCAGTTCATCGTGGAAATCAGCGGCTGTTTTCCTTCTCAGTTTTTCACTTTCTTCTTCTTTTATTTTTTCTATCTCAAGGGCGTGATTAATTTTCTTTCTAACTTTCATCCTGTAAAATACATAAACGAGGCCTGTAAAAAGAAGTACAACAATAACTCTGAACCAGGCGGTCTGCCAGAAAGGAGGCATTATATTTATATTCAGTATTGCCTCATCAGGATTAAAAACGCCGCTGCTATTGCTGCCCTTAACCCTAAAAATATAACTCCCGGGAGCGAGATCTGTATAGCTTGCTTTATTTTCATTGCCGGCATCTACCCAATTTTCATCCACACCCTCAAGTTTATACTTATACATATTCTTTAACGGATTAGTATAATCAAGTGATATAAAATTAATATCGATAAAATTTTCATTATGGCGAAGGTTAACTTTGTCTTCCGGTATAATTTTCGTTCTGCTGCCCCCATAAGGATTATTCTTTTCAATAGATGTAATGTATACTCCCGGAATAAAGTTTTCTTTAGTAAACAAAGAGTGTTTGATTATGTCAACCCCGTTAGTACCTCCAAAGTATATATCACCTTCACTGTCGATAAATGAAGAGTGGTTGAGGTAGAGATTATTTGCTAATCCGTCCTGCCTGTTGTAATTAATGAATTCACCCCGGGAAATATCATATTCCGAGAGACCGTAATTTGTGCTCAGCCACAAATTCCCAGTCCTATCTTCAACGATTGAGCTGATAACACTGTTAGGCAATCCGTCTTTTTCAAAATAATGGGTGAAATCTCCCGACGATTCATTAAATTTATTCAATCCATTGGCTGTGCCGAGCCACAGGGTACCCCGGGAATCCCTTAGAATTGAAAAGACATAGTCGCTGCTCAGG
>DATFVA010000330.1:0-2859 GCA_035260565.1 Ignavibacteriaceae bacterium
CCCAGCCTTCCCAGAAACCATTTTATATTCTCGCCAATTCTTAGTCCGGGAAACCGTTAAAACGGTTAGAGGTATCCCTAATCCTTTACAGGCCACCGGGCAAAACCACGGTATTAATACCATAAAACGATCCCAATGATAAATACACCAAAAAATTGCTCCAATAAACTCCCTTCCTCTGCCGGATTAAATTGTCATAAAAAAAGTCTGGCATTTTGTCCGTGTGTTAAAATATTCAACTAAATAAAAGATGCATTAGTTTATTTTCAGCATTTCTCAATTTGAGATCAAAATATTGCGCTACCGGGATAAAAAAGTCTGTCTTTTAAGAGTTGGGGAGCTGAAAGGCAGTTCAAGCGTATGTGGAGCGTATCTGAAGCGTATGTGGAGCGTATATGAAGCGTATGTGAATTAGTGAAATAACGGAGAAAAATAGTAAAAGATTGAGGAAGAACACGGAAATCATAGGGCAGTTTTAATTAAGAGAAACGACTACCAACAAATGGGATACATCATTTAATAAGTCTTTGAATTTACCCTTTTATTTATGTTTTTTTGGGATGATTTAAGGCTATTCGGAGATTAGTCCTAAGTTATTATTCATTTAATATTGAGTTTAAGGGAAAAGAATGAGGACTAATAAAATAACTAATGAAGAGCGGACCAAAGCTTTTAAAACAGTAAAAAAGCCGGAAGTAGTTGAAAGACAAAACCTCAGCGTCCGTTACCACGTAGAAGATTTTGATAAAAATGATCTTCCCCGCAGGTTCCTTGAAGCATTCGCAGCAATTCTAAAACATTCAAATTACGGAATGGCACTCGATCATTTTGTACGTATGAGTGCAAGATGTGCAAACTGCACAGTAGCCTGTCAGGTATTTCAGGCAACAGGGAACATCGAGGATATCCCCTGTAAACGATCAGAACTACTGCTGAACATTTACAAACGGCACTTCACACTCGGCGGTTTTATGAAAGCCCGCTTTTCCGGAAAAGGATACCTGACCGTTGAAATGATACAGCAGATGGCCGACAGCTACTATAACTGTACAGCCTGCCGAAGGTGTGCACTTGAATGTCCTGCCGGCATCGACCACGGGTTAATTACACACCTTGGAAGGTATATTTTAAGTGAGTTAGGAATAGCTCCCCGTGCCCTGGTAGTAAGTACGAGGGAACAGCTTGAAGGAGTAACTAAAAATACTTCAGCGATACCTGTACCTGCATTGCAGGATACTCTTGAGTTCCTTGAGGATGATATGTTCGAAGAAAAATCCGTCCATATCAAATTTCCAATGGATGCTGCCGATGCAGATTATGTCTTTTTCCCTGCAGTGAGCGACTTCCTTATGGAGGCTGAAACTCTGATGGGAATAGCCGCCGTATTTACAGCAACGGGTGATAACTGGACTATAGGCACCGGCTACTATGATGGAATAAACTACGGCCTCTTCTACAGCGACAGGATCCTTGAAAGAGTTGTTAAGAAAGTAGATGAGGAAACAAGAAGGCTTGCAGGAAAAAATATTTTGATCGGTGAATGCGGGCATGCATCACGCAGTGCAAAGTATTTCGTTCCCGTTTATTGCGGCGGAGAGAACTCACTCCCTGTTTTGAATATTATGGAATATACCTATAAAGCCTGGAAAGAAGGAAAAATAAAGTTTCAACCTGATATCATCACACAGAAGGTATCTTATCATGATCCGTGTAACCTTGCCAGGCAGAGATGGATAATTAATCAGCCGAGGGAAATTCTGAAATCATTCTGCAAAAATTATATTGAAATGACCCCTTCCGGTGAGGATAATATTTGCTGCGGCGGAGGCGGAGGTACTGTTTCAATCGATGAGATAAGGCCTTATCGAACAACTGTCGGCGGCAAACTTAAAGCTGACCAGATCCGGAAAGCCGGCTGTGAAATCCTCGTAGCTCCCTGCGCCAACTGTAAGAAACAGCTCAGGGAACTTGTTGAAGACCAGGGAATCGACTGCCAGGTAGTCGGTCTTCACGACCTTATTTATAAGGCTATCATTTTCGATGATTCTCAAATAATTAAAGAAAAAGATTCTCCAAAAGAAGAGATCAAATAAATGGATTCTTTACTCGAATTAGCAAAAGGTCCCCTATTCCGGCTAAGTTTTGCTTTGCTGGTATTGGGACTGTTCAGAATATTTTTCCTTGATATCCGCGGTGCTTATAAAGCATACAGGAAAACAGATGATAAGAAAATGCCGTGGAAATTAATAATCAGCCGGACGTGGGAATGGCTATTCCCATTTAAAAGGCTTAAGGGAAATTTCAGATTTTACTCTATTTTTTCCATCCTCTTTCATATAGGATTAATACTGGTTCCCGTTTTCCTTTATGCGCATATTCGTTTGTGGAGTAATGCAGTTGGAATATCATGGCTGCCGCTTTCTCACGATGCGGCTTTATGGCTTACAGTGGGAACAATAATTTTCGGTTCGGCTTTATTTATCAGCCGGCTGAGTATCCGGACTACAAGGGCATTAAGCAGAAAGCAGGATTATCTTTGGCTGATTTTATTGTTGATTCCATTTGTTACGGGATTTGTCTGCGCACATTTGAATGTTAGTCCTTCCGGATACCGCTTTTTTATATTGATGCATATTTTGGCCGGGGAACTGATCTTTGTGTTCATTCCTTTCTCGAAAATAGCGCATTGTGTACTAACGCCTTTATCACAGGTCATTTGCGCCCTAGCCTGGAAATTTCCTCCTGAAACAGATGATAAAATCGCCGTTACTCTAAATAAAAAAGGAGCACCAGTTTGAGTAAAGCAATCTTGACCGATATTACAAAATGCATTGGCTGCCTTGAATGTGTTGCTGCCTG
>DATFVA010000331.1:0-3021 GCA_035260565.1 Ignavibacteriaceae bacterium
GGAAAATATTCATTATTATAATGTAAGTGTAAATTGGGATGAAGGAAGGATAGGAACATTATCATCTAATAGCCTTCCCGAAATAAAAGTGGCAACTCCGCCTGAATTCCCTAAAGGAGTTGCAGGTATATGGTCTCCCGAACATCTGTATGTTTCGTCAGCCGTAATATGTCTGATGACAACTTTTTTGGCTATAGCAGAAAATTCCGGACTGCCTTTTAGCTCATTCGGCTGCGATGCATCCGGAAAAATGGAAAAAGTGGATGGGAATTTTATGATTTCAGAAATAGAACTTAAACCCACTATCATTATACCCGATGAGAAGTACAGTGAAAAAGCCGGAAGAATAATTGAAAAGTCAGAGAAAATGTGCCTGATCTCAAATTCTATGAAGACAAAAATTATCCTCAGTCCTGACATTAAAATCAAGAATTAGATAAATCATTAAGACAAGGTTCAACATAAATCAGGAGAATATATGAAAAGAATGATAGGTTTATTTGTTGCTGCATTGATCTTATCGAACTTTACGGCCTGTGCACAGACTTCAGTGCCGCAAAAAGATATCAGCGTTACAGAACTTAAGAAACAGATAAAAGAAAATCCTGATCTTGTAATTCTTGATGTCCGTACCCCCGATGAATTGGATGGTCCCCTTGGAAAGATTAACGGAGTAGTCAATATCCCCATCCAGGAGCTTGAAGGCAGGGTTGACGAGCTGAATAAGTATAAGGACAACGAAATAGCTGTCATCTGCAGGACCGGCCATCGTTCCAGCATAGGCACGAAAATTCTTAAGAAGCATGGATTCACAAATGTTGAAAATGTTGAAGGCGGTATGACCGCTTACAGAGAGAAGTGAGTAAACATTTCTGTCAGACCTCAGACCTTAGTTAATATTACTTAACCTTTTCTTAGCTTTTTTAATTGCGAACTTATCCCTGAAATTCTTTTGAGGATAGTCTATTAATTCTTTAAGGAGTTTTTCTTCTTTATCCTTATTGCCCATTGCTCTGTACGTCAATGCAAGCTGGTAGGAGGCAACAATAGTCCGCGGGTCTATATTAAGAGCCTTTTTAAGCATATCAACTGATTGTTCGAAAGTCCCGTCGGGCACATCGCCGAAAAAAGTATTTGCGAACATTCTTTCAAACCAGCTCAAATCGGCTATCTGCCTGTAGTAGATACCCAGTATTACGTATGAGAGATATTGATCCGGGTTTATCTGAAGCGATTTTTTGGCATTATCCTCAATTTTATGGGCCAGTTTTATTTTGCCTTTACCCCCTTCATAGAGAGCCTGGTTGCCGTATGACATTGCAAGATATGCATAAGCAGCAGCAGAGTCAGGAAAATCCTCCTTCATCTTTACCGAAATTTCGATTGCTTTCTTAATCATTACTTCAGAACTATCTTTTTTCTTATATTCATGATATTCCTCGCCAAGATCATTGTAAGTCCGCGCCAGTCTGAAAAGCACATCATACTCATCCGGCGCAAATTTATAAGCTTTAAGGTAATAATCCAGGGCAGATTTATTATCAAACCTTGCGTAATACTCATCTCCCTTTTGAATAAACTCCGCCGTATTTACGGCGTAAAGGAAGCAGATGGGAATAAGAAGCAGGATGAGAAAAACCAGCGTTTTCTTCATTTTATTAATTTGCATACTTACAGTTTAACGGAATGAATAACCATTCGAAAGTTATTTATTACCCCTTTTCAAATTATTATTCAGAAAAGTGAAGGTTTCTTTCCAGGCTTTCTGTGCAGCCGATTCATTATACCGGTCAGGATTGTCCGGGTTCATAAATGCATGCTCAGCAGCCGGGTAAATTGTGATTTTATTTTTAACACCAGCTTCGTTCAGGGCATTCTCAAATTCGTTAACTTTTGCGGGAGTAATGTTCTGATCCTTTTCTCCGAAAATTCCTAACACAGGACAATTTATTTTTTTTAATGCTGAAGTATCCATAATAAGACTGCCGTAATTTATTATACAGGCCGACAGGTCATTAAGTTGAAGTGCGGCCATCAAAGAATACCCCCCGCCGAAACACCAGCCAATTGACCCGATATTCTTTGCCTCAACGTTCTTCATATTCCTGAGATAATCGAAAGCTGATCTCAGGTCCGTCGCAGCTCTTTCCTTAGGAACACTTCCGGAAAGTTTTCGGGCCTCGCCGGGTGAAGAGGCTGAATTGCCATGATAAAGATCGATCGCCAGGGCAATAAACCCGCTGTCTGCAAATTCATCAGCGGATTTTTTTATCCAGTCATTTAATCCCCACCATTCGTGTATTACTATGAGAGCAGGGAAGGGACCATTACCATCAGGAACGGAAAGATAAGCTGATACGGTATCTTTGCCGCTGATATATTTAATCATTTTACCGTTTTCTTTCTCCACTTTTATCTCCTTGCTTTCTTTTGTTTGGGCAACCGTGGTTTTATACACAGGATAAATCATAATAAAGAATATAATTATGCTGATCGTTAAGATGATTAAGCTGTTGGATTTTTTCATAGTTTATCCTGATTTAGTCAGATTGAAAATTAAGTATAAAGATAGGTCAGAGCGTGATAGTTAGATCACAAAGGATTAAAGGCGAACTTGCCTGAAGGATTATGAAAGCGATTCAGGCGAACCCGCCTACCGTCGAGGCAGGCCCGACTAACGTCGAGGCAGGCCCGACAGCTGTCGAGGCAGGTCGCTGTACAGGGGTTTTACTAAGCGATTCAGCGAATCGCTTTACAGGCTTCCAACTCCCGTTATCACCAGCGGAAGCTGAAAGGAGAAATGAGTGAATAGTTGCAAACGTGTAAGGCGATCCGTCAGAGCCGGACAGTTTCGCTTAGAAAGACATTGTGTAAGAGTTGCTAATTATTCAGGCGAACCGGCCTGCAGGATTATGAAGTGATTCAGGCGAACCTGCCAAAAGCGATTCAGGCGAACCCGCCTGCCGGCGAGGTAGGTCCCTGTACAAGGGTTTTAGTAAGCGATTCAGCGAATCGCTTTAC
>DATFVA010000332.1:0-2288 GCA_035260565.1 Ignavibacteriaceae bacterium
AATTCATCCGCTAAATTCGTAAATTCGCAAATTCCTTCGCTACTACGATGTATGTTTACGCACGACTTTCACTCACTGTGCCCTTTTTTCTATCTTCGCCCACGTATCCCGGAGGGTTACTGTTCTGTTAAACACTAAATGATCCGGGCGGGAGTCTTTTGAATCAACAGAGAAATATCCTAATCTTTCAAACTGGAAACGGTCTCCGGGCATTACATTGCTTAAGCCGGGTTCCAGCCTGGCATCTTTAATAATTTCAAGTGAATCGGGGTTTATAAATTCTTTGAAATCTTTATCCGGGTCGGCTTCGGGATCCTCAACAGAAAATAACCTGTCGTACAGCCTTACTTCGGCCGTGATAGCAGAAGCTGCAGAGACCCAGTGAATTGTACCTTTAACCTTCCGCTGACTTGAAGAACCGCTTTTGGTTTCGGGATCGTACGTGCATTTTAATTCAATTATATTCCCCTGGCCGTCTTTTACAACCTCTTCGCACTTTATTATGTATGCATATCTTAGTCTGACTTCATTCCCGGGGGACAGCCGGAAAAATTTCTTCGGGGGACTTTCCATAAAATCATCCTGCTCAATATAGAATTCCTTCGAGAAAGGAATTTTCCTTGTACCCATTGATTCGTCTTCAGGATTATTTACAGCATCCAGTTCTTCTATTTTGTTTTCCGGGTAATTTGTCAGTGTAACTTTTAATGGTCTTAAAACGGCCATCACACGCATAGCCTTTTTATTAAGGTCCTCACGGAGAGTATGTTCCAGCAGAGCAAGGTCTATTGTGTTGTCGCGTTTAGCTACTCCGACTCTCTCCGAAAAGTATCTGAGAGATTCCGGTGTATAGCCTCTTCTTCTGAAAGCAGCTATAGTAGGCATTCTCGGGTCATCCCAGCCGTTCACATATTTTTCTGTTACCAGTGTGAGCAGTTTCCGTTTGCTCATTATTGTGTAGCTGAGATTCAGTCGTGCAAATTCAATTTGCTGCGGTGCAAATATCTCAAGCTCTTTAATAAACCAATCATAAAGGGGACGATGAATTTCAAATTCGAGCGTACAGATGGAATGTGTGATGTTCTCTATTGAATCGGACTGGCCATGCGCCCAATCATACATAGGGTAGATACACCATTTATCACCTGTGCGGTGGTGAGATACTTTCCTTATCCTGTACATTATCGGATCGCGCATCAGCATATTCGGAGACGACATATCTATCTTTGCACGGAGTACCTGGGTGCCTTCATCAAATTCGCCGTTTTTCATTTTCTCAAAAAGGCCGAGATTTTCTTCTGCTGATCTGCTGCGGTACGGACTTTCTTTACCCGGTACAGTGGGCGTTCCGCGAAAATCCTTTATTTCTTCAGGTGAAGAACTGTCAACGTAAGCTTTCCCTTTATTTATCAGCTTAACTGCATATTCATACAGGGTATCGAAATAATCGGATGCGAAGTAAAGCCTGTCCTGCCAGTCAAAGCCCAGCCATTTTATATCTTCCTTAATTGAATCGACGTACTCAACGTCCTCTTTGGTAGGATTAGTATCATCAAACCTCAGGTTGCATAATCCGCCGTAATCTTTCGCCAGTCCGAAGTTCAGGCAGATCGATTTTGCATGCCCTATATGGAGGTACCCATTAGGCTCGGGAGGGAACCTTGTGTGTACTGTTGTGTACCTTCCATTTTCGAGATGCCGGTTTATAATTTCCTTAATAAAATTTGACGGTGCAGAAGGACTATTATCTCCTGCATTATCCTTATTTAACCCCGCGATGTTTTCATCAGTCATTTTGCACTCTTTAATATGAATATTCTTAGCCCAGTTTTTCTATTGCTTTGTTTAACCGGTTAATGGTTTTTTCTTTTCCTATTATGTATAGGATGTCAAATACTCCGGGACCTCCGCCTACACCCGAAACAGCGAGTCTGAGAGGATGAATCAGTTTACCCGTTCCTGTACCAAGGTTTTCGGCTGTTTGTCTTAATACATTTTCAAAATCTTCTTTTGAGGGATTATTTAGTTTTGAGAATTCACCGGAAAGTAGCTTCAGATGGCCGGCCGAGTCCGGCTTCCATCTTTTTTTGACAACCTCTTCATCATATTTCTCCGGCTCTTCGAAAAAATAGAATCCCTTTTCCGGGATCTCTTTTATGAATGCCACTCTTTCCTTCATAGCTTCTATAATATGTCCAAGGAATTCATCATTGTATTCCTTATCGCTGTATTTAGTATGATTCAGTTCTTCTCTGAGCAGGGTGATCAGTTCAGACAGGGATTTGCTC
>DATFVA010000333.1:0-24550 GCA_035260565.1 Ignavibacteriaceae bacterium
TGATATAGCGCCTTCATTGTATCAGCGTTAGACTGCAGTTCTTCTAATCCATTCCCCATTACTAATCCGAAAGCAATGATTTGAGAATCCCCGGGTGCAAGGGAGAATGGCTGTGAAGTAAGGAGCATCCGGTAATCTGAAAGAATTGTCGGATCCGGCATTATACCTGCAGTCATGAACTGAAATCTTTCCCCGTCCGTTGTTGGCTCGGACTCGTATGGTGTATATAAATAAGCAGTGGAAGGCGTTTCAGTCAGCAATCTTAATCCCAGATAACCTGTGGGGTTATTCTGAGGATCGAACATATATATCATTTCTCTCTCAGGATCATAAGCGCCAAGGTCGTCAGATGCGATTAATTGAGAGCAGATATCCGGATCCAGCCATGAAGATGCATAGAGATCATTTAAATTATTATACGTCCTGTTTTTAATTACGTACTCAAAAATTATAAAATCATCATGGCCCGGCATACTCCATTGATAACTTTTTTGATGAACTGACAATCCGATTAGTGGAGTCATGGCATTCACATCATCATAAAATATACTGCAATCCTGATCAGAAATACCCGGCATCTCTGTCATTATTGAACCCGCTGTATTAACCCAATCCTGTTCATAATAATCCAGGTTCATCACACGTTTTTCTCCGAAAATATCTGTACCTATCCATAGCCCGCCAAGGAATAAATAGTCATACCCATGCCAGTATGCACTGGTGCCATAATAAGATCCCATTTCCGCTAATTGAGAATTGCTGTGTAATGATAAAATTAAGTCGCCGGCATCGTGAAGGGGATTTATAGTGTACTGACCTCCATTAACATTAACGGTGTTATTGGAGATATCCGATATTGAATTATGTACCCAGATAACATCACCAGTATTAAACGGACCAATAATAGTTCCCCAGATATTATCGTTCGCCTCAATATCATTATGCAAACCGTCATCGTACAGCTGCACAAATCCCTGGGAAGCATAGTTTACAAAAACTTCACCTTTTACATCCGATATTCCGGATTCATCATCTACATAAGCATTTATAATGAGGGATAATTCAGACGCAATCTGATTGAAAGTAAAATACAAAAGTGCAGGCGGCGGGTTATTATCTTCTGTTTTTCCTATTAATCCATACCAGATTTGACTTGAATACGACTCGGATGACCAGCGGGATGAAGAAAAGGAAACGAATGGTTTACCGAAAAGCAATGTAGTATTTACATTATAATCGTTTCCCGAATAATGCGTAAAGCGCTGCGGAATTCCCCAGGTAATCCCGCCATCGCTGCTTACAATGTATTCGATATCGTATTGATAAAAACCGGATAAAAGATTTGCCGGATTTTCAAGATAATAGAAAAGCCAGAGCATATTATCAGCCTGCATGACTACTTTTGGGCTATACTCAGAAAATGAAGAATTTATGACCGGCACTCCCGGGGACCAGGTTATCCCTCCATCCGCGGAATATTTTTCATATATAGCACTATTGCCCGTAGAATAATCAGAATAAAAAGCCAGCAGTGCAGAGGATAAACCGGAAACAATTATTAATTCTTCTTCATCGGATGGATCAGATAGAAAAATATTTTCACTACTCCAGTCAGTTCCATTGTTTGTACTTGTGATGTAATATAGATCTAAACCGATCGAACCATACCTGGAATAACAAAGCCAGAGTTTATTATCATTTGTACAGGATAAATTCAAAGAAAAAAAGTATTCGCCATAATTATTGAGAGTACTTATGTACCATGTATCCAAGTTATCCGAATAAGCCATCTTTAACTCATAGCTATAAGAAATGTAATCATAAGAAAACCAGATTAATATTATACGTCCGGTATTTGTTTTTAATCCGGTGAGATGCTCATAGTAAAGATATCCCGATTCAATTGTCACAGGATCATCCCAGGTTTTTCCGCTGTCCGCGCTGGATGTAAACATTATCCCATCATAAGAAGCATAAACAAAGGCGATTATAGAATCTGAAAGGCCGATGGGAACTCCTTCGTATATATATTCACCTAACGGTAATTTTTCGGGCTGTTGAAGGTATGATGAAGATTTCGTGTAGTTGTCTGGAATTTTGGGAAGATGAGTATCCGTGGATTGCTGAATTTTTTGGGTATTCATCAATGATTTTTTCTGCATAAGATCGGGTCTATGCTCTTTTGATTTTGACTTATCGAAAATCTGTGCTGCAAGGTTTGCGGAAAGAAACAAAATGAAGCAAAAAGTAAATAAGGTTTTCATAATCAACCCTTTTATTTATAATGAAAATTATTTCTTTCAGTGCCAATATAGCGCTGCAGCAGAGTGGAGTTGTCATGAAATTGTAAAAAAGAGGAGAAGGGGAGAAGTAGGCGGAAAGCAGTAAGCAGTATGTAGTAAGATAAGAGGATAAGAAGATAAGAAGATAAGAAGATAAGAAGATAAGAAGATAAGAGGATGGGAGGTTTGAAAAATATTGATAGCTGATGTAATAATTATCTGAAATTATTTTTATTTTTGATTGAAATTAATTACCGGGGAGATGAGCAAGTGGAGACAATAACATATTCTTTGAAGGATGAGCAGTCGAATTCGGAAAATTATTATAAGAGCGTAAAAGAATTTGCGGATATAATTGTTGAACATTCACAAAATACTTTAACTCCTCTCATACACGATTATATAAATTATCTTAAAACCTATAAACTTGAGGAAATCCGTACGGTTGAAGAATACATCCTCGAGCTGTTAAGCTTTGGAGTGTTATGGAGAATATATGCTGGTAAAGCTCTGTGTGTAAAGATTGCACCTTTTATAACAATGGCCCGGATGGCTGAGTGGAGGAAAAAACACCAGCGCGTAAAACCTTTAATAGATTTCAGCAGGGGAATATTGCTGACAGTTTTCTTACTTAAAGATAAAAAACACAAACAGCCGGCTATACCAGACCTCGATCAGATCGATCATGTCTGCAAATGGTTTGAAGCAACGGGTGAGTTCAGGGAACAGGCACTGAGATTCATAAGATGGCGTGCGTATTGGGGTACTAAATCTCTGAAGGAATTATATGATATATTTTATGAGATTGAAAAATTCACTAACTGGTTTAATGACGCATCTGTCAAGGCTCTCGGAAAGTATACAACAAATGTGGACACTTTCCTGAAAAGTATGGCTAAAAATTATCGATGGCGGGAGGATAGGGTCTCCTGTACCCGATCGAGACTCGAATATCACCTTAATATGGCCGGTGCCGAATTGATGAACAGGGCATTCAGACCGGAATTTAATGAGGCAGAAACAAAAGCTGTTCTGGTACCCGGCTGTATGCGTATGCGTCCTGAAAACGAGTGTGAGGCTGTAAGGGTAAAAGAAGGATTAATCTGCAGCGACTGCCGTCCGGGTTGCAGGGTTAATCAGCTGCGTAAGCTTGGTAAAAAACTAAAGGGTCCTGAGGCTTTTGAAGTTTATATAATTCCGCATGCCTCTGATCTCTCATTATGGTCGCCTAAACCCGGTAAGCCGGTACGCGGCGTTGTTGCTTCCGCGTGTGTAACAACTCTCGTGGAGGGAGGATGGGAATTGAAAAGATATAATGTTCCTGCTCAATGTGTTCTGCTTGATTACTGCGGATGTAAAAAACACTGGCACGAAGAAGGGTTGGTTACAGAATTTAATAATCATGAATTGAAAAGAAGGGTAGGGCGTTGGAGTTCTGTTAAGGCACCACCGCCATAAAAAAGGCAAAATTTCTGTATTCAGTTGAGCTGTTTCAAAGGTTTAATTTTCACACAGCCTCTGGAGCATTAGAATGATGGCCGAAGTGTCCCCCTTAATAAATGATGGTACATGACAATCATTGATTACTAAGTATCATTGACTGACCTTTTTCTGACTCGCTGCACCATTTTTCACTCTACCGCACCACTCCCTTCATCCATTCTTTTTTAGTAAGTTCGGAATATAAATACCGGAGATTTATAAATGCTCTTCCCTATAGGTGATGATAACCGTGAAAGAACGATAACACCTTATATTAATTATCTCTTAATTCTTGCTAATGTAATCGTATTTATCTGGCTTCAGGATTTAGGTACCAACGAAAAATTCACATATAAATTTTCTGCTGTGCCTGCTGAGATAATTACAGGGAAGGATATTGTCACACATAGTGAAACCTATGAAAACCCTGCAACAGGGGAGAGGTACACTATCCCGGGACTTGGTATTACTCCATTAACTGTTTACCTGACACTGCTGACTTCAATTTTTATGCATGGAAGCATTGCACATATTTTCGGGAACATGCTTTTTCTATGGATATTCGGAGATAATATTGAAAACAGAATTGGTCATCTCCGTTACCTGATTTTCTATCTCTTATGCGGTGTGTTTGCATCCCTGGCTCATGTGTATTCAAGTTACTATCTGGGTGAAAATCTTTTGATTCCTACTCTCGGAGCTTCAGGTGCTATTTCAGGGGTGCTGGGAGCTTATTTGCTTCTCTTCCCCCGGAAAAGGGTCAGTGTGATAATGTTTTATTTCATCACCGACGTCCCCGCTGTAATGGCTATCGGGATATGGTTTGTATTCCAGCTGATAAGCGGTCTCGGTCTTCTCGGCGGCGGCGCACAAGGCGGCGGAGTTGCTTACGGAGCACATATCGGAGGCTTCATTTCAGGTATGATCCTGATAATTTTCTTTAAGATTGGCAGAAAAAGGGTGTGATTATGACAACTTGTGTTTTGCAGACTTCTACTATATTGCAATGGATCAAAAATATTTATAGGAGAAAAATATGAGCAGAGAACAGGATAAACTGACAGGATTTGTAACTGGATTGCTTGTTGGCGGCGTTATCGGAGGTATTCTGGCCTTGCTGTATACACCTGTTTCAGGAAAGAAAATGAGAAAAAATATATCTAAAACGACAGATAATATTATAGATAATGTTAATGATATTGTTGAAACAGGAAAAGGTAAAGTCGATGGTCTTCTAAAAGACGGTATAAAAAAAGCAAATACAATAATCGATGACGCAAAAAAGATAGTCTCAAATTAGAAATCAATTTTACAATCCTGAGCCGCAAAAATCCCCTGGGGACAGGATTGTAAAATATTCTCATCGCTGAACTTCAGACATCTGAATATTTTTTCACAACCTATCCAGTACTGCATAATTATAATTTCCGGAGATTACCTTCCCCTCCGCTACCTACTCCACCCCCCCATTGTAATCCGGTTTATCCTTCGCCGGTATTCTAAAGAAAGGATTAATGATCAGCGCTGCTGCTCCAACTATTACACAGCCTATTACATTATACCACAGAAAGGGGATGGATGTAAATATATAGCAATATAGAACAACCAGTTCTGCAATGATTGCAGCAATAAAAACTGGGGTTCCCGATATTTTTTTCAGGTAGAAAGCCACAAGAAAAATTCCCAGTATAGTTCCGTATACCAGTGAGCCAAGGATATTAACTGCCTCAATCAGAGAACCAAGCCTGTTGGCAAAAAGAGCAAAGGTTATTGCATATGCTCCCCACAGAATGGTAGCAAGCTTGGATACTATTAAATAATGTTTATCGGAAGCTTCTTTCCGGAGCATACGTTTATAAAAATCGATTACAGTTGTGGAGGCAAGTGCATTAAGCTCAGCTGAGGTAGATGACATAGATGCTGAAAATATGGCTGCAAGTATTAATCCTATTATCCCCGCGGGTAAAAAATTAATTATGTAACTTATAAATATATAATTTGTATCGTTGGAATCAGCACCAGGGTCAGCCTCACTGATCAGTTCTACGGCTTCATTTCTTATGATATTAGCTTCATTCTGCTTTTTCCTTACCTGCTCCAGATTTTCCTCTGTGAGTTTCTTATTTCCGGAATGTATTGAAGAGAGCATTTCTTTCAGCTTATCCTGCTTCTCCTTATGTACCTGCTCAAATCTATTACTCAAATTATTATATTGTTCTGCATAAATACTTTGTTTTATAGTATTTACAGCTACTGGATTAAAGAAAAGCGGAGGAGCGTTGAACTGATAAAACACGAACACCATAGCGCCGACAAAAAGAATAAAGAACTGCATTGGTACTTTGATAACTCCGTTTGCCAAAAGACCCAGACGGCTATGTGCCGCCGTGCTCCCGGAAAGATATCTCTGAACCTGTGACTGATCCGTTCCGAAATAAGAAAGCATAAGGAATGTGCCGCCAATGATCCCCGACCAGAATGTGTATCGGTTATTCAGATCGAACGTAAAATCGATAGCATTCAGTCTGCCGAGCTTTCCTGCTACATAAGCTGCATCAAGCGGTGATACATCTTTCGGCAGCAGAAAAAAAATCATTATGAAAGCTGCGAACATTCCCAGTGTAATAATTATCATCTGGTGTATATGCGTCTGGTTTACTGCTTTTGTACCGCCGGTTGTGGTATAGATTACAACAAGTATCCCCGTAAATATAACGGTCAGGTTAATATCCCAACCCAATATAACGGATAGAATGAGCGACGGGGCAAATATTGTAAATCCGGCAGCCAGGCCTCGCTGCGATAGAAACAGGAGGCTGCCGAGAGTGCGGTTCTTTAAGTCAAATCTTTTTTCAAGATATTCATATGCTGTATAGATATTCAGCCGATGGAAGATAGGGACAGCTGTAATGCAGATTATTATCATTGCAATGGGAAGCCCGAGATAGAATTGAACAAAGCGCATCCCGTCTACATAAGCCTGACCGGGTGTAGAAAGAAAAGTAATCGCGCTTGCCTGGGTAGCCATAATTGAAAGAGCAATAGTATACCATGGAGTAGTTCTGCCGGCACGCATATACCCGTCGATGTCTTTTGTCCCCCTGGTTTTCCATACACCATATACAGTAACGAAAAGTAGAAATCCGATTAGAACAATCCAGTCTAAAAGGGTCACTCAAAAACCTTTGTAAATATGTAAAAGAAAATTATAAGTACAACAAGATTCAGAAAAACCAGAGCATAAATATTATTCCATGTTTTCAGCACCGGCGGTTTTTCTTCTTCAGTATTATGTTCATCCTCAGTTAGGCGACTGTTCATTTTGTCCTGCCGAAATCATATTAACAAATATTCTAAAAGCGCCGGGAACGCCGGCGGGAATCTGTCTGAACCATGAATACCCGGTATAAATATAGACACCTTTTCCATAATTTGCATAAAGCATTCCTCCCTCCAATGGCGTCTCACCCGGATCACTTCCTGAAAACACAGGCCGGTATTCAGGATCCCATTTATCAGCAAAATAAAGTCCTCTCTCCTGAACCCAGCCCTCAAAATCTTTCTGACCAATTTTATCAGGATAATTGACAAATGACATTGAAGGGTCAACAAAAGTTATAGGGGCCTCTTCCACTGTTATTCTGTCATGGGAAAGATGCAAGGGATAAGGACCAATATTATCAACAACAAGATCAAAGCTCGTATTGTATTGGACCACGAGAGTCCCGCCGTCTTTCACATACTGCATAAGCCCGGGCTGATCCGCAGCAAGTCTGTCTCTTGTATTATAGGCTCGTACTCCTGTTACAATGGCATCAAACTCTCTAAGGTTCATCGTATCTAAATCCGCATCAGTCAATAGTTTAACATTGTATCCAAGCTGCTGAAGGTAATCGGGGATAACATCGCCGGAGCCCATAATGTAACCAATATTATTCACAACCTTATTAATATTTAAGCGTAGAAGTTTTGCTTCAGCGAGGGGGAATAAGGTCTGGACAGGAATATGGGGGTAATCAATAGTAACCATCCCCCGGTTTATCTCTTTGCCATCCTCAACAGCAAGTACTTCCAATTTTACTTCAGCCGTATCGTCGGGAGGAGTAACATTAAATTCAAAAGTACTTTCATCTCCTTTTTTCGAAAACGAATATTTGTACTCTGCAGGTTCAGTCTTCCATCCATCCGGAAGTTCTAAAAACACTCTTCCGTTTGCATCTTTTTTATTACCTGTTAGCTTCACAGTGACAGTTTTGCTCTTATCATCGGGGAATAAATATAGTTTATTTTCAAGGTTGACTGCGACAGGAGGAGTGATCTCAATCGGTCTATACTCACCGCCGTGAACCGGATCTGTCCATTGGTACAGTACCGGAGTCGAAAGATCAACGTCGGTTTTTCCATCAGTCAAAGTAAATTTTGCAGTCAGCGGGGGATCATTATCAGGTTTCCCGATCAATTGCTGATCATTCACAGTATAAGTCCCTTTTCCGTGAGGTTTTTCCAGCCAGTAAGGCTGAGTATAAGGAAAATTCGCGGGAAGCAGAATTGTCTCTGCCGAATTAACCAGGATATTGTCAGTCAGCACCCGGTTAATTTCATCCGGGGTATTGCTGCAGAGCTTATTACCACAGGCGATTGAAATACTTTTAAGTCTGAAAGGGTAACCTGAACGATTTACTATCTGTACAGATATTTTAACAGAATCACCTGGTGTGAAGGAGTAATCGTCGGCTGAAGCTTCCAACCAGATTCCGGCTGCCGCACTTATAACGTCTGATAATTCTTTTTTCTTAAGCGGAACCCAGTAATCGTCATTTAATTTATTTAATTCCGAATATGCCTCAAGAAGTTTTGGAATACTTGCAGAAGGATCTGCAGGATTATATTCATTGTCAATCTCTTTTAACAGGGAAGCAGTTTTCCCGCTCCCTTTAACGCGGTTCCACGTAAGATCTATACCTTCAAATAAATCATTCTTTGCGGTATCGCCTTCGAGGTACTGGAAATAATTTACCTGTTCACCTCTTTTTGCCGAGACACCGAAGCCCTGACTTTTATGCATGCTTCTGCTTTCAGCGGCTATTTCAGAATAGGATTTCCCTAAGAGAGGGTTGTATGCACCGAGATCAATTTTAATAAGTTTAGAGGTATCAGCGTTTTTCTTTTCAAGGATAGGGAGCCACGCATTCCAGTAGAGTCTCTTAGCCTGCCAGGTTTTTACATACTTAAGCTGTTCGGGGAAGCTTCCTGGGTCGGCGGCTAGCTTGAAAGCTTCTTCAGCAAGCAGGGCGGAAGCCGTATGATGACCATGTCCCCCCTCGCCTGTACCGGGAAAACGGGTAATAATAACATCGGGACGAAATTTCCTTATTATCCACACAACATCTGAAAGTATTTTTTCCTTTCCCCAGATACTGAAAGTCTCTTCAGGATTTTTTGAATAACCGAAATCAACAGCACGGGTAAAAAACTGTTCGGCCCCGTCAATTCTTCTGGCAGCAAGCAGTTCCTGTGTTCGTATAACTCCAAGTTCGTCTGCCTGTTCATTTCCTATCAAATTCTGTCCGCCGCTTCCGCGGTTCATTGCGCAGTAACCAGCCCGTAACAATTTGCCCGATTCAAAATAAGCAAGGGCGGCAGTGTTCTCATCATCCGGATGAGCCGCTATATATAGCACACTCCCGAGCACATTAAGTTTTTTTATCGCAAGTTCTAATTGAGCAGCATCAAGAGGTTTTTCAGGCTGGGCCGTTATGCAAAAGTTTACAAGAAACAGAATAGAAGTTAATAATGGTATTCTCCTTAAAAATAAATACATATTCACCCGATTCCGGTTTGTGAGTAAACGAATTATTATAGTTTTTTCTCTGAATGGGTCGGATTATACGATTAAATATTTAAAGTTCCAATGGATAAATGATGAAAGGGGGTAAGGGAATGATGGAGTAATAGAAGGATGTAGGAATTTGATTTATCAAATTCCAAAATATTTAATCCCGATTTTAGCCTGAATAGGATACCGTAAATCTGCTTATCTCTTTACCTGACAGAACGAAGTGACGATTGACTGATATCATCCAATGGATTCAGTACCTTTTTTTGTAAAATCATAAAGGATGTTCCTATCGGATTTCTTATCTAAAGAACATCATAAATGATGTTCCTACACCACTTCTGATTCCCATTTTCTGTAAGTGCCGAGGAGTCCTATTACTGCCATTCCTCCGAAAGCAAGGGGAGCAAGGAGAGGTTTATCCTTTTCTTTCTCTTCATGAATCCGCTCTTCGGTTGTTAAGTTCTCATCATTTTCCTCTTCCTCTATATGGTAGTAGAACCCGGCAGCTGCCACAATAAATGAGATAAACAGGTAAATATGCATAATGCGGATAATTCCGGGTTTCCATTTATAAAAAGCTATCAAGCCTATTACTGCCCCGATTAGACTGAAAACCGGGGGGATGAAAGCCATTATCTCTTCATTGAATATATCTATGTGTTCAATTATTGTATCTGCAAGCAGGAAAGCAAACCCCGCTGATGCGGTAAGCACCAGCAGACGGTTTAGTGTGAAATTTCTAAACATAATATTTTGCCGTAATTTTTCAGAAAGTTTTATTTACTTTCCCAAACATAAAATTATTTACGGAAATAGAACAGCAAATAAATATTATCTGTATTAATTGTTTTCTTTATTTATCTTTGTTAAGCACAAATAAGAATAATATTGAAAAAGTGCATCTCAATATCATTAGTCATCCTGCTTCTCATCAACTCCGGTGGGTTCCTCGTTATTCTATATCAGGCACAATGTTTGGCAAAGTACAAAATGGCTATTGCCATTCAGAAGGGCGATTACGGTTTAAATAATTATGTGAAGTTCAGA
Source organism: Ignavibacteriaceae bacterium (assembly GCA_035260565.1). Classification (GTDB taxonomy): domain Bacteria; phylum Bacteroidota; class Ignavibacteria; order Ignavibacteriales; family Ignavibacteriaceae; genus DATFVA01. The sequence goes on from DATFVA010000333.1 coordinate 10,651, forward strand.
ATCCATAAGGAAAAGTTATTTACCAATTCTGATGGGTTTACTTGGAAAGATAATTTCGAATTTGAATACAACGGGATGCTTTTTGATATTATCAGAACAGAAGAACACGGCAGCTTTGCAGTCCTGTACTGCATTAACGATACCACAGAACAAAAAATTGTTCAATCCTTTAACGATGAAGTAAGCGCCCTTGCATGTGAAAAGCTGAATAAATCCATATATAAAACAAGTTTACTTAACCTTATATCACAAGCCCTTTGCGTAAATCCTTTTTATTTTAATCAGCCGGATGATAAACAAAAGTATTTATTGAAAAGTAATATGCATATAATTTCTTTCCCGGCTATCATTCCGACTCCTCCCCCGAAGACTGCCTGAAAAATTACCTCTAATGACATAATCCTATTAATAACTTTATTCAGGTAATAAAATGAAAAGATTTTTACTGCTTATTACAATAATGTTTATCTGTGTGTCAAACAACTACGCACAGGAAAACAGTAGTAATTCAGACTCAATTAAATACCTGCTTCCGCAGGACGTTGTTGTAACCGCACCAAGGCTGAATGTTTCTCTTAGACAGATTACTTCTGCCACAAGCGTGATTGGTGAGGATTTCCTTAATTCAGTCCCGAGATTTGTTTCGATTGATGAAGGATTGAAACTGGTTCCCGGAGTCAAAATTGATAACCAGGCAAACGGCAATAGGCTTCACCTTTCTATACGTGGAATCGGGATCCTTACTGAAAGAGGTATAAGGGGAATTAAAATACTTATGGATGAACTTCCAATAAATGACCCTACAGGGTTTGCTCCTGATTTCTTTGATATAGATATGACTAATATTTCACGTATTGAAGTGATGAGAGGTCCCGCCGCTTCCCTTTATGGCGGCAGTGCCTCCGGCGGTATTGTAAATGTTATCAGTAAAAATTCGCCCAATACCCCGCTTTTCGGCGAAGCAGGCGGAATTTACGGATCCAATAATTTCTGGAAAGGTTATGGTCAGTTCGGCGGACGTGCAAGAGATATGGACTACCGGATATCATTCGGCAGAACAATGGGCGACGGGTACCGTGTACATACTCATTTCTGGGGCAATAACGTTTATGCAAAAGCATCATATATTCCGAACAGCAATATAAAACTTACACCCATTTTCGAGTATGTTAACTTTTATCATGAAAATCCGGAAGGTATAAACCTGCAGCAGTATAATGAGAACCCTAAGCAGTCTAACCCGGATGCAGTGCCGTTTAATGAATACCTGCAGACTGAAAGAAGCACAGCAGGTTTAACCGGATTAATGATCATGGATCAGCATGAAATCCAATTTAATGTATTCAATAAGCGGACTCTATTTACTGAAGCTAATAATCATACTTTTAATTACAGAACTTACCTGACCCCTGGAACTTCAATCCAATACGCGTTCGGCTATGGCAAAAAAGAAGATTTCTTCCGTAATAAGGTCAGCGCCGGTGCCGATTTAGAATGGCAGAAGATAAATGAACACAGGGTTGCTAATAATCATGCCATTCCCGGAACCGATATTTTGTCAAATGAAGAAATTAACCAGCGCGGTCTTGGCCTATTCCTCTTCGATAATATTTTCCTCGGTGAAAAGACAAATATCTTCCTGAGCCTCCGTTACGATAAGATACATAATGAACTGAACGATCTGCTTAAGACAAATTATGATGCATCGGGAACAGCAGACTTTTCAAAGACAACCGGTAAAGTAGGCCTCAGCTATTCATTAATGGAGGAAGTTAATTTATATGCTGACTGGGGTCAGGGATTTCTGCCTCCTGCAACAGAAGAGCTTGCCCAGAATCCTGATAACTTCGGCGGATTTAATATTCACCTTGTGCCGGCCACTTCGAATGACTATGAACTCGGAAGCAGGGGTTTCATAGCCAATGCACTTTATTATGATATTACGGGGTTCTACTTACTTACTGATAATGATTTTGATCGTTATCGTATTACTGATCCTCAGCGTAACCAGGAGACATTTTACCGGAATGTCGGTTCAAGTGAGAGGATCGGGTTGGAATTTTATACAAAATATACCCCGGGCACTGACTTCACAATTCAGGCTGCATATACATATTCCCATTTCAAATACACAAACAGCACGCCTATCCGTATAATGATGGATGATCCTGCAATTATTAAATATATTGAAGACGGAAGCTTGCTGCCGAATTCGCCGCAGCATCAGCTATTCATCGATGCAGAGTATCATCTGCCTTATAATTTCTTCGTAGGTTTAAATGCAGAAACCCAGAGTAAGACCTACATTGATGGTGCAAATATTGAAAGTGAAGCTGCAGCCGGCTTTACACTCATCGGGGCAAGAATTGGCTATGATATTAAACTTAATAGTCTGAATGCTCAGATAATGCTGCAGGCCCGTAACCTTGGCGATCAGAAGTATGTTGCGTTCACTGAACCTGATCCTGGCGGCAATGCTTACCAGCCGGGTGCAGGCAGAGAATTCTTCGGCTCACTCAGGCTTGGGTTGTAGTTCTTTTTCGTGTTTGATGTAGGATCTTCATTTATGAAGTTCTTTTATACGAAGAGGCAGATTTATGAAGTTCTTAAACAAGCGCTTTGTTATTGACTATCTGTAGATTCCTCGGAATATGCCGCTAGCTCGGGCCGGCGGCATTTTCTTTTAAGAAATGTGGGATTGTGCCTGTTTAAGATTTGGCTTATTCAGACTGAATTAAGTTTGACATTTTGTCATTTGTAATATTATTCAACAGCGGAAAATTGCGTATTTTCGCTGTTTTTAAGCTGTCTCATTTTGAGTTCTAATACTGCACTAATACTGCATTTCTACTGCACTAATACTGCATAACAATGGCGACTGACAATTTTGTCAGTACTGTTGAAATTATCATCAGAAATTACCTCGTTTTCAAATAAGGAAACAGTCTGTCTTGCAATCTTTTGACGGGGGCAGCGTGGTTTGCAGGCAGGCGAAGTTTGGTATAATATCCATTGACTGTCAGCGATTTCCTCAATATGTTTAAACAATGCCTGATTTTATTACTTGAAAAAAGAAAATAAAATATTAATCCTCATTAGCAGGATAACCTTTTTCAGCTACTTTGCTGCATGGTCACTAACATCTTTTCTATTCATGCAGCAGGCAAACTGCAGTTTCCCGGTACAGGATGAATCATACCTCCTGAATTTGCAGGTTACCGGCTCATTTTTCAATGGAATTGAAGAGAACAAAAAACTCAGGAATTCGGGAGATAATGAATCAAGGTTTCTTTATTCTCTTAACCCCGGAACTGCAGGATTAAACATTCTATGTCCATCAGGCAATTATCATTTCATTATCCCTGAAGATATTCCTGCAATTTCAGAAGTCTATCTCTCCAACTATCATCCCCGCCCTCCCCCATTTTTTATTTAGTACTCCTCATTAAATAATAAAAAACAATCTGTTGCGTACAGATCATTTTCAGCATGTAAAAATGTGAGACTGCCTGCAGTAAGCGTAAAACCTATTGCCCCGGAAAAGAAAAACACTGATGTAAAAGCATCAGGAAAAGAAACAGTACAGATAAGGTTTTTTAATCATTAATATTATAGGAAAAAACCAATGGAACTTAGCGGCTGGATATTTTTAATAGGTGCCTGGGGAATAATAATTTACCTCACAGTTTTCTGCTTTATAAGAGTGTTCGCTTCGGACAGAAAAGAAAAAAAATTAAAAACTCCCGCGGAGGATAAAAATTATGAAAAAGGCATCAAATGAAGGCTCTAATTCAGGATTAAAATCGATTATTGAAGGAATAATAATGCTGCTTATTCCACTTTTAATCGGATACATTATATATTTACTGACGTAGTTGAAATTATTTGGGGAGGAAACCAAAATGAAAAGATATTTTCTAATTCTTCAGATAATTCTCGGATTGTTCGTATTCCCATCCGAAATTTTCCCGCAGCTTGATATGCAGAATTACATCGGTAAAAGCCGTGCAGATCTTGTTAACCTTTTAGGTAAACCTGTTTATACAGACGATTCAAACAAATCAATGGTGATGATGTTTTATAAATCACTTGTTTCCAGTAAATCGTTTGTTGCAGATGAAATCGGGATTTACCAGGCTGAGGCGACTCAGCAATATGAAACTCAGAAAAGCTGGCAGGCAGCCCTGAACGGATATATTGCAGATATGGTAAGTAAAGGGTTTACTGTCGATACTTTGGCAGCCGGGGAATTTCAATCAGATAAGCCCGGTGTAACCTGCACTGTACGCGGCGGGTTAAACAGTACGACGAATAAATATGAGATAACTGTTTCGGCACACAGAAAGGAAGCGTGACCGAATGAGAGTTGATGTTTAGAGGATTGAAAGTCCGCCTGCGCCGGGTAAAAATAACCCGGCCAGGCGGAAGGGGCTCTAAATTTAAGAGTGCAGGGTAAGGGGGCATAACAGAAGCCAAAGGAGAATGAGAGTGCAGGAGAATTTTAATAGCCGACTACTTCACCCAATGCTTTTTTCACGGGGATCCATAGTTCATCAAAGAATGTATTATCATCGGTTCCAACGTAATCCTCTTGTCCTGTTTTTAATTTGCCATCCTCAGGATTGTTTTTTCTTATTGTAAAAATCTTGGCCAGGAAAGTCTTAATCTTTTTCTCTTCCTTTTTTTTATTCAGCATTTTAAGTTCAAGGTTTTCGTATACAGGTGTTACTATCGCATGTGCTTTTCCGTTCTGCATTTCAGAATTAAAATCGATTTTAGAGGTATGTCCATTTGTTATCCTTACCAGCTCATCAATTTCCAGCCATTGATTCATTGGCTGAACGTCCATAGAATCGAGTTTCCCTTTGCATGTATAGTTAAGTTCCTTCGACTTTTGATCTAAATGAACCTGCAGAGTCAGTTGTGCAGCCTTAAACATATTTCCTTCTGCTCTGATAACTGCATATTGATTGCTCCGCTTAAGGTTCCCAAGATTAAAAATTTCTGCACTCACATTTGAAAAAGGTAATACAGCGGCGGTATCGCTGTTCTCTTGCAAAGCCTCTACATTTATGATACCCCTGGTAAACTTAAGCTTGTTAATATTTATTCCGAAATTCATGCTCCGTAAAATCTCATTAGGCATTTTAGGAGCATATGAAGGAGATATCGCTTTACGTTTGTCCGTAAGGATCTCTACAAAGAAATCATTTATTACAGCTGAGGAAGCAGTGAATATGCTTCTCTGCACTACACTGCCGAAGTCAATTCCTTTCATTTCCAGATCTGCAATTTTAATTATCCGTCTGTCAGCACGGTATTTCTTCCTGGCAAAATAATCTTTCCTTGAAAGGAATGGTCTGTAAGAAAATTTCTTAATAGTTAAAAGAGAATCTTTGCCGGAAGCAGAAAGCGAATCAACAGCGAGAATATTTCCGCCTTCGACATACTTCCTGACAATATTTTGTGCGTCAATTTGAAAATTCTGTGCTATAATATATGTAAGAGAACTGTCGCTCAAAGTTGAATCTATCATTATGCCGCTGATACCCAGGTTAAAATTACTGATAGTATCTTTAATTGTTTCATCATCAGTCTTAGAATTACGGAAAAGTTTTCCGGAACGAATCTCCAGCTTATTGATATAAAGAGGGTTTATCCGTGACGGGAATCCCGAAATAAATGATTTTTCGAAGAGGGGAGAATGCTTTTGTTTTTCATTCCCCTCGTCCTTTTTTTCGTTCTGCTGATTTTCGTGCGACTCCGACTTAATCTGAAGAACCGGTCTGTCGATGATGATAGTTCTCAGCGATAATCCTGAGCCAAAGATTACCCCAGCCCAGTTTATCCCCGATATTTCAAACGAAGGAATAATAATATCATATGTCGATATCCCTGTCAGGGATGAATCTTTATACAATAACCTGATACCCGTGGCTTCAACTGAATTTGAAAAAAGATGATAGCTCATATCATCAATATGCAGAGTTGTGTTATATCCGGAGTTCGCTTTAACTACAAGATTGTCTTTAACAAGATTATTAAGAATGGGGTCTGCAAATATTAACACGACGAGGAAAAAGAGAAACAATAAACCCGCAGTAATAATGAGAATACGATACCTGATATTTTTCCATATTGATCTAAAATTCATTCATTAATAATAACCCATAATTGAATGTTTGTTCGTGACGGCTATATGATAATTAGTAATATGTGATCGCCTAACAACAATTAAGCAACAAATGGATTATTCCAGAATAAAAATAAGCCGGAATTATACCGGCTTTAGAGGCAATAGTTCAGGTTACTTTGTAAGTATCATCTTTTTTGCCGAGGTAAATTTTTTCCCGTCTACGCTGACAGCATCTATCCGGTAAAAGTAAATTCCGCTTGTTAAGCGTGAGGCGTCAAAAGTAATTTCTTTCTCTCCTGCGGAAATATTTCCATTGATTACCGGGGAAACTTTCTGCCCAAGTACATTAAATACATTCAGAGTTACTCTTGAATCCTGCGGTAAGCTGAAACTGATTTTTGTAGATGGATTAAACGGGTTCGGATAATTCTGCTTCAGGGAAAACTCTGCGGGAGCGGTGACTTCAGTTTGAACCACTTTGGAATATTCAAATGAGCCGTTAAAATCGACCTGCTTCAGGCGGTATGAATATTTCCCGCTTTTAATATTACGATCGGTAAAACTGTAAGACGCAGACTTTGATGATGTTCCGCCTCCGTCTACAAATCCAATCTTCTCCCATTCCGTTTCCTTATTTTTTTCTGCTGATCTCTGGATTTCAAATCCTTTATTATTAGTTTCCGTTGCTGTTGTCCAGTTAAGTTCTACACTTCCATTTGATGCAGAAGCGGTAAAAGAAGTGAGCTCTACAGGTACCGCATCCATATCCATCAATGTTACATCGTCCACATACCAGAAATCAATATCATTAGCGTCCCCAAGATAATAAAGAGCAATCTGCATATTATCGATGCCGGTAAAGTTGACCGTGATCTCTTCAGGTCCTGAATTTCCGCTAGTCTGCAGCTCCCATATCGAACTATAGTTATTTCCGCCGTCGCCTGTTATCGCCACCCCCACATAGACGATATTCGACCAGTAGTCTTCAAGATAATCGAATGTCAACTTCATATTGTGACCGGCCATTCCCGTAAATATGGGTGAAGCGAGCAGATACGATTCACCTGTAAAAAGGTATTCCCAGGTAAAACGAACTTCGGGGGCTGAATTACCTCCGGCATAATTAGATTGAGATATACTCCAGTTCTGAAGTCCCAGCGGCCCAGCCGGAGTCCAGTTAGACATATCCTGAAAACTATCATGAAAAAGAGTATCAGCAATTTGCGGGAAAACGGGAGTGTTCAGGACGAGGATAAACAGCAGAAAGAAAGAGATATACAAAAATCCGGTAGATTTATGCATAGTTTGCCTCCTGTTATAATTAGTAATTAGAAATTAGCAATTGAGGAAAAATCAGCACAGCTAACAAGTTAGTAAATTCAGGCTGAGAAAAGGGACATATAAATCAATTAAACAATTGTCATAATGGCCGCTATTATTTTTCTGAATTCTCTCCATCCTTAAGCTGATCCGCTTTAATTTTAATTTCGGAATAATCATCTTTAGCGTTCGATTTTTAACCGCCAGCAGGGTTCAATGACTGGAAGATTTGTGTAAAAGCCTGATGTATGCGTATAGCACAGATACCAAAGGCTATTAGGAAAATATAAAAAACTTAATTTATCCTCCCCATTTTTTTTTATTTATCGGACTGCATAAGTCCCGGCTGGGTCATAAACTCGAGGTTATCATAGAAATCCCTCTCTTCAGAATTCTGCTTTGCGCACCTGGTGAGCAAAACAAATAAGTCCAATGCAATAAAATGAACGTCATTAATATTAAGATGCCATCCACGACAGCATTCACCGGGATGGCATCTCCAGTTTAACCACACAAACTTTTCTCTTGTGCTTATTCCGGTTTAACTAATCAGCAGAATTATTATTTCCGCCGCCTGATGTTCTTCCGCCGTGGTCGCCTATCAGTATCCACTTCCCGTCTTTTTTCATAAGGATGTCTGTCCAGGTACCTGCACTGGGTGTTTTCTTATTCGTTTCCTTATTCTGCTCAACCGTTTCGTAAGTATAATGCACATAAGCAAAGTCACCCTTTACCCATATACTGAGGGGAGTAACTGAATATACAAGAGTTGAATTGTCCTTTGCATCCTGTGTAACCCACTTACTTGTGTTAGTCTTGCTCATCGGCACTCTTGACTGATTGCTCCAGCCCATATAGCTGTCATCGAAATACGACATAAATCCTGCTGCATCACCCGATGATGACACCTGCCAGTATTTTTCAACACCCGCCCATACATCTTTCTGCGCGTCTGACCATTGCTGGGCAAAGCTGCTGCCTGATAACAGCAGTAATACGAACAATGCGAAATAGAGTTGAGTTAATTTCTTCACAGTACTTCTCCTTTTTATTAAAGAATTATTCATTTAGTATTCATAGAACATTTTAGCTGTTCTCATTTCAGCTTTTGGTTTGTCAGTTATCTTCCATTGCCGTCATCAGTAGCTGCCTTTTATTGTTCCCGGCCTATCCCTCACTCCGGGGTATTCTGGAAAAGTGCATATTCACTGTATACCATTTACCATATTTCTTTACGAGCAGCATACTCGCTCTTGCACTTTGAGAATTCAAAATGCCCCCTCTTTCCATCCAATTGAAAGTACAGCAGGCCGTTGCAAGCGCGGTGTTCCCATTATAGATTCGGATCTTTACATCCTGCTGATGGCAGCTGACAGATGCCGCGTTTTCCATCCCTTCAATAAAATTCTTCCAGCAGGCTGCATCATAAAGCGGTGGTGATACAATATTCAGAAACTCTGGCTTGTCATCGACAAATAATGAGAAGTATGTATTGTAATCCTGCTTGTTGAATGCATCGATTGTGGTTTTTACAGAGGTCTGAATGCTCTCCCTGTCTCCTGCTTTCATTATAATTGTACATATCAAAACCAGGGTGATAATTAAGCATAACCTTTTAAGTTTCATTCACTTCTCCTTTATTAATACAAGAAGGGAGCTAACGCCGGGTTATCTCCCTTCAGCAGATTCAATTAATTGTTACTTCTTGAATACTACTTCACGGTATATCTCATCGGAGTGCTTGCCGGTGAAATATTTATCGTAAGCTTTTCCGAAAGAATCTCTATCGGCTTTATTGGGCATAGCTTTCATAAACTGCGTATTTGCCTCTTCGCTGGCTTTGTCTACATCATCCCAGCTTTTAACTTCAATAATCTGCATGAAATCACGGTTGTCATGCCCCCACCAGTGACGGACAGTCTTGTAACTTACTACAAATGGATTATTCTTATATGAATTATCCATCATTATTTGCGTAAGTGAATCGAGTTCGCTTGCGGAACCGTTTTCCGGGAATGCTCTTTCAAACCTTGTCATAACGAATACGTTTCCCTGCGCCGGCTGAGCATAAGCCGTAAAATCAAGGGAGATAAAGAGAGCAATTAAAAAGAGTACTGTTAAAAGTGCTTTCATAGGATGCCTTTCGATTTGTTTTAAGTATGTGTTGATTAAGAATTAGATCCAGTTTCCGGTTGAGCTTTTAATGAATCTGATATATGTTCATCATGGTTATAAAACCTATAGTCAGCTTTACTGTCCGGTGAGCCATTCTTCGAAACTATGGTTCTTTTCACCTTCAGGGTAAACCCAGTCGGGTTTAAGTCTTAAACCGCTCCTGCTCTGCCATATAAAATCGACAGCATCTTTGATATCATTTTCATTTAGAATTTTTATTGTAAATAAGAGATTTTCTGCAAGTGTAATCGATTTGATTTCCGAATTAATATGCTGTGCAAGCAAGGTACTCTGAATAATCTCAGCCTGTCTTAATTCAATGGTTGCCCAGACAAATCCATTTTCTCCAAGCAGAAGATCATTAGCTTTAAAAGAAATAGTAAGCTCCACACGGATAGATGGGGGGAGATCGGGAGGAGTATCTTCACTCAATTCGTTCCAATTTAACATTCTGCCTTTTCCAAAATGGATAGTCCCGTCAGCCCGATAGATACCTGCAATTTTCAGCATTAACATATTTATCGATTATAAAAAATAAGAGATAGATCCTGGTAAAAACTTGATGCTAAATTATGCTAAAAAAGAAGTGAACTCTTGTACTTTTCGGGCAAATGTTAGGATTTTTAGGTCACGGTTAGTTTTTTGAGGAGAATGAAGAGATGCGGATGATAAGACGAGAAAATAAGAAGATAAGCGGATGAGAATACAGGCAGATTAGAGGAACAGAGGCTTGTTATTCGACCATTTTCCCTTTATAATCTGAGGGACTGCAGCCGAACTGTTTCTTAAATGCGCGGGAAAAGTAGGACTGATCACTGAATCCGACCTGGTAGCATATTTCTGCAACACTTCCTGCATTCTGAGATAAAAGATTTGCCGCCCGCTGAAGACGAAGAGAGCGGATTAATTGTCCCGCAGGCTGATCGATTAGAGCTTTCAGTTTCCGGTTAAGCTGGGATATGCTTATTCCTGCTTCTTCAGCAAGTCTCTCAACGCTGAATTGTTCATCTTCAAAATGGCTCTCTATTATTTTTATAGTCTTCTGCAAGAATTTCTGATCGGCATCAACAGCAGAAACTTCTGAAGGTTTTATAACTGTCGCATTACTGAATTTTTTCCTTAGTTCCTTCCGCCTGAGAATAATATTTTTAACCCTTACTCTTAATTCCCTGGCGTTGAAGGGTTTGGTCAGGTAGTCATCTATCCCTGTTTCAAGTCCTTCGATTTTATCGTCAATGCCTGCTTTTGCCGTCAGCATAATTATCGGTATATGACTTGTCCTCTCATCTTTCCTTACTGCAGAGCTGAACTCATACCCGTCCATTTTCGGCATCATAATGTCCGTCAGAATAAGATCCGGTATTATTTCGCATGCCCTGATTATACCTTCCCGTCCGTCTGATGCCTCAATTATTCTGTAGTCATCTTCAAGCTGCTCTCTTATATAATTACGCACATCAAGATTATCCTCGACTATTAAAATTATTTCTCCGCTCATTATGTAAGCCCCGGGCTCTTTCTCATCAATAAAAGATTCCTCGTGCGATTCCCTGCCGGCAGCAGGTAAACTTATATCAGGCAGTATCATATCGGTGACACCCGCTACGGCGGTTTCCTCCGGTTCCTTAGCGTCTCCGAGGGGCAGGAGAATTGTAAATGTTGTTCCTTCATCAACTTTACTGTTAACAGAAATTTCACCCTTATGAAGTTCTATAAGCTCCCTGGCAAAAGCCAGTCCTATTCCCGTGCCTTCATACTCGCGGGTATTTGAATTGTCTCCCTGATAAAAGCGGTCGAATATTTTTGAAAGACGGTCGGCCGGTATGCCTCTGCCCGTATCTATAATGCAGATCTCAGCAAAAACAGGGTTTATTTTATTTACTTTCACTTTAATCTCACCGCCGGAAGGAGTATACTTAAATGAGTTCGAGATCAGGTTATAAAAAACCTTCTCCATCTTGTCAGGTTCATATAACACCGGGATATATTCAAATAAAGACTCGAACCTGAGAGTAATCTTTTTAGATTCCGCGAGCGACTCAAATGAATAAAACAGGCTTTTCAGAAATGAAACTATATTATGCTGTGCCGCATTAAGCTTCATCCCGCCGGCTTCAATTTTGGATATATCAAGAAGCTGGTTTATCAGAGTAAGCAGTCTTCTTGCATTCCGGTTGGCAATATGGAGTTTCCCTTTATCTTTTGTGTTCAGATCGGAAGACAAAACACTTTCCACCTGGCCGAGGATCAGGGTTAACGGAGTCCTGAACTCGTGTGAAATGTTTGCGAAAAACCTGGTCTTAAGCTGGTCCAGCTGACGCAGCGAATCCGACTCCACCTTCTCAAGCTTCAACTGGTTTTTCAGATTCAACCGGTTTAGTTCATACCTTCTGAAGATATAAAGTCCAAAGAGAAAAATAATTCCGTATAAGGAATAAGCCCACCACGTCTGCCACCAGGGCGGAAGAATAATAAGCTTTAATGATGCACCTTTCTCATTCCAGATCCCGTCATTATTCGAACCCCTGACTCTGAAAATATATTCTCCCGGCGGAAGATGGGTGAAAGCTGCTCTGTGATGAGTTCCCGCATTTATCCAGTCATCATTAAAATTCTCAAGCTTGTAAGAATACCTGTTTTTTTGGGGAGCGGAAAAATCCAGTGATGCAAATTCAATATTTATTATATCCTCTTTATATGATAAAGTTATTTCCAACCGGCCTGCTACCGGTGTGATTTCAGGTTTTTGATTCCCATTTCCGGATGACTGGTTCTGCACCTCACAGCTTGTAATAACAATGTTTGGAATAAAAGGGTTATCCTTAACACCTTCAGGACGGAAGTAATTTAATCCTTTGATCCCGCCGAAGAACATCTCTCCGCTCTTACTCTTATAAAAACCGTTTGTATTAAATTCATTACTCTGGAGCCCATCAAGCACGTCAAAATTCTTGAAAGAAACTGAGGCAGGGTTAAATACTGAAATACCATGGTTTGTACTCAGCCACAAATTCCCCTTTAAATCCGACAATATTCCGTATACAACATTATTCGGGAGTCCGTCTTTTGTAGTTAAGTATTCAAAAGAAGATTCTATCTTATTAAATTTATTTAATCCGCCTCCTGCAGTCCCTATCCATAAATATTTGTCCGGTGTACGGGGATCGGGACAAATAGATTTGATAAAATTATTATCCAGGCTGCGGGGGTTGAACGGATCATTTCTGAATATATCGATGGAATTTAACTTCTGATCAAATTTCACCAATCCTTTATCGGTACCGATCCAGAAAATATCATTTTTATCCTGATAAATAGCTGGATGAGCAGCAATATTCCGTATCCTGCTGGTATTGTATCGGTAATGCATGAACTTTCCCCGGCTGCTGTCAATCAGTTCGCTGAAATAATACTCTGTTGCGATCCAGATGCGGTTATGGTTATCTACAAATACCGCATCTACTTCCTTCTCAGGAACCCCCGAGCTATCCCCAGGATCATATTTATAGAGTCTGTACTTTTCAGTAACCGGATCATAGCTGAACAATCCCTGGGAAGTTCCGAGCCAGAGTATACCGTTATTATCTTTTACTATCGACCATGCACCTGTATTGCCGAAGTCATCAGGCCGCGAGGAAGATGTTTCAAAGCTCTTAAGTTCCCCGGTTTTCCTATTCCACTTGTACAGGACTTCGGTGCTTATCCATACATTATCTTCATCATCCTCGCAGATTGCCCGAACACTGAACCCGGTAATCCGCGACCCGGTTTCGTCTTTACGAGTAAGAAGTGAAAAGCGGTTGGCTTTCGGATCATAAATATTTATACCGGCTCCCGGAGTTCCAACCCAGATGATTCCGGTTCGGTCACACCAGAGTCCCGATACAGAATTATAGCTTATGGATCCCACATTCAATGGGTCATTGGTTATGTATCTGTACTGCCTGGTCGATGGATCGAAAAGCATCAGTTCACCGGGAGTGGCAAGCCATAAATTTCCATCATGAGCGGCAACTATATCAGTGATCATTCCCCATCCGAATCGGAATACAGTGTAGTGATGAGGGAAGAAACTGTAATCACCATTCGTGATATTAAAATCCACAAGACCGCTTGGTGTTCCGAGCCAGAGACTACCTTCCTTCAGTTGTCTGATCGCGGTAATCCCGTTATAAGGAGGGAAGGGGGGAGCATCAGCACTCCTGGTTTCGATATTATAATGTTTAAATGAATTCTGCTTATCATTAAACTTATCCAATCCATCGGCTG
>DATFVA010000334.1:0-11792 GCA_035260565.1 Ignavibacteriaceae bacterium
AAAGCCCTTACCATGGATCTGCTTAAAGATCTGAAAAAAGCAGGAGTGTTTGGGTTTACATTTCATGTCGACAGCAAGCAGGGGCGCGGCGCCGAATGGAGAGGTAAAAATGAGATTGAACTTCTTGACCTCCGGCTTAAATATGCAGAGATGCTGGCAGAGGTCGGTGGAATATCCTGTTCTTTTAACTCAACTGTGTATGAAGATACACTCCGGTATGTTCCCGAAATGATTGAATGGGCGCATAAACATATCGATATAGTTCATACAATGGTGTTTATAGCTTTCCGACATGTCATACCTAATATGCCGTTTGACTGGTATGCCGGAGGAAGTAAAGTTGATTGGGATAAAATAATGTACCATTCGGACATGAAAAGAGATGTTGAAATATTATCTACTGACGTCCTGGCAAAAGTAAGGGAACGGTTTCCCGAGTTTACTCCGGCAGCTTACCTTAACGGTACGGTTAAACCTGATTCCTTTAAATGGCTGCTTACATCGAGGATTGGTACAAAAGATAAAATATATGGCTATATGGGGCCGAAGTTTTTAGAACTTATAATGACTGTTCATCATTTCATTAAAGGGACATACCTGTCATATGCTTCCCCCTCAATGAACAGTAAAGGCAGAATGACTCTGCTTCTGCTCTGGCCATTCGACAAAGGTCTTAGAAAAGCGTTGACCTCTTTCTTAAAGAATCCTTTCAGAATTTTTAAGAAAACTCATATGCAGACAATTATGTTTATCCAGCCCGTTGACTTTAATGCAAAAGGTGAGCAGAATATGTGCGACGGCTGTCCGGATATAACTGTTTATAATAACGAGCTAATTTGGTCGTGCAGAATGGAAGAACAGAAACAATATCATACCTGGTTGAGAACTGTCCCTAAAGATTAAAAAATCAAATTTACCCCAAAAACCCGGAGAACATCCGGGTTTTTATATTAACTCATTAAAAGTCGGATTTGATTCCACTCAAAATTCCAATAAAGTATATTCAATCCGGATATTGAAAATATATTTTGTTTCTGCTTAGGTCATCCAGGATCAATGTTTGCCCAAATCAATGTAAAATCCTTCCGGCATTCTGAAAATAAAGTTTTTCTAGTGCTTCATCAGATAATCCCAGACCGTCCAAACAGAGGAGAAAGACTTTAAGTTCTATGAGGCCCGGATAATTCAGGATGCAGCCGGATCAAACCTGGCTTCCTGCTTTCTTAATCAGGTGAGAAAATCATAGAGAAATTCCCCGTGAGTACTATCCTGACTTACAAGTAAAGATTAATCGATTTTACTTCTGTTGTAAAGTATACAAGAAACTGGTTGAAAATTGCAGGGTAAATACCTTCTTAAAACTATTCACATACGCTCCAGATACGCTTCATATACGCTCTATATACGCTTCACATACGCTTGACACTCTATATAAACTATATTATATTTCGGTGAACAAATTAAGGAAGGAATTATGGCTCAGGTTGCATCGTCCATACTCGGAGCACTTAAAGGGAGAATCGGGAATTACATTCTCAGAATAAGATATGGGAAGCAAATCGCTTATTTACGGCCCTTGAAACATAGAACCAGCAAATCTACTGCGGCAAAAAGAGCAAGAAGTAATTTTGCTTCAACTGTGGCAATAGCCAAATCTGCTAATGCGCAGCCAAGGCTTAAGGAAATCTGGAAGAATGCAAAGGTACCGGGAGTCAATTCCTACCAGAGACTGATTAAAAATAATGCTAAGCGTGTAAGCAATGGTTTATTAACTACTTCAAATAAGATTACACCGGATGGTCTCCCCTTGAAATTGAATTCAGCTGCGGTTGAAAATAACAAATTCTTTCTTTCATTCGATTGTCCCCCGGGTCCGGATATTTCGTTCCCGGCTTTCCTGTCTATTTTTCTTTATTTCGGAAAGGAATCCGGAACTATTATCCCGTTGTCTAGGGAAATATCTGAACCGTCTCCCGGAGGTATATATAATTTTGAAGCTTTATTGGACTCAAATATTAAAAGACTGCTTTCAAAAGATCCTTCACCCATTGTTTACATAGCACTTGCCGGCGGGACTGCATATAAGAAGAAGGTTTATTGGACAAGCACTGCATCAGCAATATTATAAAGTTAAAGAGCCTGAATCGCGGAATAGTCGGGGGACATTTAACGGACTGCATCATTTTGATCCATCCTATCTCCAGGATCGCAGATTAAAAATTATTAATTTTGTTAATCAACCAAAACTATTGCTTTTTGTAAATATTTAAACTAATATTTCACCATTCCCCTATTTAATTGAGCGACGGTGTTGTGCCCCGTCCTTTTTCAATCAGTGTGTCGTAAAAATCCCAAAATTTGCACGAATTGTCCTAACGGACAACTAATAAATAGTATTAGTTTGGATTTTGAAATAATAGAATTCGCAGGAGGCGTACTATGCAGTTGAAAGGCAACTTTTTTGTCTTTGTGTTGTCCTTTGTTCTCTTTATTCAGTTCACGGTCCTATCTCAGTCAAACCAGGCTGAAGTTAAAGCTCTCTCCAGAGGTGCGGATGTAATCCTCACAGGTAAAGTCACCAAACAGCAGTCGGAGTGGGCACAGAATAAAAGCAGGATAATAACGAAGACCACTATACAGGTGGATGAATATCTTAAAGGAAACGGAACGAACGGAGTTGTGGTGATAAACCATCCCGGAGGAGAGGTTGACGGTGTAGGTGAATTGTATTCTCATATGCCGGAATTTCAGAATGAAGAAGAGGTGCTGCTCTTTCTCAAGAAGGATAACAAGAGTAATGATTATAAGGTGTTTGCAGGAGAGGACGGGAAAATATCCCTCTTAAAGGACAATTCGGGCGTAATAATGACAGCTTCTAAAATATCACTTTCTTCTCTGAAAGCTCAGATTAAAAGTTATACCGAGTAAAAGTCTTGTGAAATAGTGTAGGGCAGTATAGAAAAAAGTTAGGCTAAAATATTAAAATTTGAGGGCATTATGAGTTCATACTATAAGAAAATTTATTTCATCATAACAGCAATTGCTGTTCTGGGGTCAACAAGTATTTATGCGGATTCAAATAATGGATACGTCTTTAACGGCAGTACCGGGTATGCAAGTATCCGGGATGGTCAGCCTCTTACTACCGACGCAAATCAGGCGGGCTATCAGTATTTCGATAACCCGGCATACAGCAACGACAGCATTTCTATTGAAGCCTGGGTTTATCTTCTTGGAGATAGTCCTGCAGTGAAAATGCCCATCGTATACAGAGGTTTCGATGATGGCTATAAGTCTTTCTCAATGTATATACAGAACAGAGTGGCGTACTTTAAGATCGGTAATGGAATCGGACAGGTAAGTACTATCAGCCAGACACCTGTACCGGCATTCACATGGGTTTATATAGCTGCTACCTACGATGGCCAAACGCTGAAATTATATCTTAATGGTAGTATTGTACAGAGTGTAAATGTAACGTTGGGAGCAGGTCATGGTTCTGGACAAGGAGGATTATATGTCGGTCAATCTAATGAGGGTACATTCAGAGGAGTAATAGATGAGATAAGGATTTGGAGAATAGCACTTGGTGCAAATAATATTAATGGCTCGGGAGGAAACGGTAATCCTTCGGAACCTTTCCCTCAGTCTCTGGCCCCTTACCTGAATGGTCAATGGTCATGTAATCAATTTACATATTATAACGGGGTAAAAGCCCTGAAGGATTATTCTACTTTCAATAATCATCTCAGGGTTTATAATATTGACCAGATAGTCGATGATAAACACCTTCCCTGGTTTATTGTAAATTCAACAGGAGATGCACCTGATCTTAATCCCGGCGATGGTACTGCAGATGCAGGCAATGGTCAGGTTACATTAAGATCCGCTGTCATGGAGGCGGATGCTCTTGCCGGCTATCAGACAATTTACTTCTATCTGCCCGGAAATGCTCCATACATAATCCAGCCGGGTTCACCGCTTCCTGCCGTTACAGAAACATTATTCCTTGATGGTACTTCACAAAGCGGCTATAATAATTCTCCCGTAGTTCAGGTTAATGGTACTTACGCTAATCTATCGATAACCGGCGGAAATACTACCGTACAGGGACTTTCAATAAATAACCCCTCCGGGTACGGGATAACTATCTCCTCAGCTGCAGGTAATATAATCAAATCCAACAGGATATCAGGTATCTCAGTCGGTTCAGCCGGTAATAGTGTAAATGGAAATGAAATTACCGGATCGGGAACGAATGGTATAAACATAACCGCAAATAATAATTCTGTCGGAACAATCTCCGGAAATAATGTTCACAATAATACCGGCTTTGGTATCGCTCTTGCTAATGCAAATAATTGTTTGATTCAGAATAATACCGTTACCTCTAATACTGCCGGCGGAGTTTCCTTAACAGGCAGTACTTCGAAGTTGACAGGAAATACGATCAGTCAGAATCTGAATCTGGGAGTAAAACTTGTAACATCATCTGCTGATACTCTTCTGCAGAATATTATATCCTCAAATTCTAATTACGGCGTATTTATAGATGGAACCACCAGCAGTTTCATTTCTCAAAATACCATAACAGGCTACCTTGTATCCGGCGTCGCAGTAAAATCCGGTACCGGTAACCGGATCCTTGCTAATTCGATTTCCTCTAATACAGGGATAGGAATAGACCTTTGGAGCGGTAATCCTCCGCAGCAGGATGGTATTACTTCCAATGATGCCGGCGATGGTGATACTGGAAGTAATAATCTTCAGAATTATCCTGATCTGATGACATCATATACATCTGCTCAGGGTACGGCTGTTTACGGCAATTTGTCAGGTTCACCTTCAACGGCCCTTACTATACAGTTTTATTCAAACCCTGCAGGTGGATCGCGGGCAGGACAAACTTACCTGGGAGAGAGCCAGGTTACAACCGACATATATGGTCAGGCGGAATTCACCGCCAATATAGCTGATGTTCCGGTTAATACATCGTCTTATATAAGCTCATTGGTTTATGATGCAGCTGGAAATACATCTGAATTTTCCGCCTCTATTCCTATCTCAACTGATGAGGGAGTCCACTACAAGGTGAATAAAACCCTTGCGGGAATTCCGCTTCACTGGGCTGACGGAAATAGTACTTATGCAATAGCTAACTCAATTGTTACCCGTGGATATGATGATGATGTTCAGAATGCATTTAATACATGGAGCAGCCTTGAGCAGCTTACTTATTCTAGAGCTGCGGGCGATACTTCCGAAAAATGGGGCGGTACCCCCGACGGAATAAATAACATTGTATGGATTCCGGCTTCTAATGACTGGGAGACGATAACCGGGGCACCGACAAATGTTATAGCAGTAACTAGAGTAAGGTACAATGCCTTCAACGGTGAGCTTACCGATGTGGATATGGCTTTCAACGGTGATCCTATTTCACTTACGGGACAGGGACATTATACCTGGGCAACTGATGGTTCAGCTGAAAACCTCGACGTGCAGAATACCGGAACTCACGAAGCTGGTCACTATTCGGGATTGGCAGATCTTTATAATCCCGGTGATTTCAATTATACTGTAAACTTGAAAACAAATAACCAGGATGCAACGATGTACGGCAGGATCGGTAAAGGCGAGACTTATAAAAGAACCCTGATGCCTGATTCATACGTGCATCAATCCGATGTTACAACTTATGATGTGGGCGGAATAAATTATATTTATAATAATCTCGGACCCATTTACTATGATATAGTACTTGTCTTTGACGGTTCTGAAAATTTCACTTCTCCTGATGTACTTGATGGTTTTACTTACTCTAAGAATGCATCCGTGGAACTGGTTAATAAACTCAGGATAGGAGACAATATAGGAATCGTAAACGGCACAAATCAATCTTATCCTATCGGAAGTGATTTCACCGCTAAAATAAATACACTTACCGCCCTCCAGCCTAATTTAAACGGAGGGAACCTTGCACAGAGAATCAGCAAAGCAGAACAGATGTTCTCTTCATCCTCACTTCATAAAAAAGTAATTATACTCTTCAGTGCAGGAGAAGTCTCAAATGTATCATTAATAACAGATTCTCTTACCTACGATTCTAATGTACACATCTATACGATGGGTTATAATGATATTGAAGCTGGGCAGGACCTGATGAGCTGGCTTGCCAATAAAACAGGCGGTGAGTATGCTGCTATAGAAACTTCAAGTGAAATTACTGACGTCGTTAATGTAATCTGGCTGCGTCTGCTTGGTCTTGAAATCTCTTATCATTCAGGAGATATAAATAGTGATATTATTTCAGGAGGTCTATCCTGGCTGGGCGGCTTATCATGGCTCGGCGGCCTTTCATGGCAAGGCGGACTTTCATGGCAAGGCGGGCTTTCATGGCAAGGCGGATTATCATGGCAGGGCGGACTATCATGGCAAGGCGGCCTATCATGGCAGGGGGGACTATCATGGCAAGGTGCTGCTCTCGACATGGGAATGACCTGGGAAGGTAGTGAGTTCTCACTTGTATTGCTTCCTCCTGGTATAGCTGTTACTAATCCTCCTAATATTCCAGCCGGAGCGATAACTCAGAATAATTTCCAAAATTCAAATTATGAGGTTAACTTCGTTAACGGCTATGCTTCACACGGAACACCTTACAAATATTTCCATGTCAATAATCCGGGACTTGGTCAGTGGACATATGCTATTGTACAGAATACTGCTCCGGATTCGACTGAAGCTGTAAGGGTCTATTCTGCAAATCATTCTGATTACGTCCTTAATGTGAATACTGATAAAGAACGTTATTATATAACTACCGACCAGAATGGAAATGTTACACCAACCACTGTTAACATCACTGCTACCTTATTTCAGGGTGGTGATTCACAGGGACAGGATGAGCACACGATTACAGTCGGTGAACCCATTGATGATGCAGTTATACTCGTTAAGATTACTTCTCCTGATTACGGCCAGACAATAAGGCAGCTTGCTCATACTTCCAACGGAACTTATACTGCCTCCTTCGCAACAGCCGATCTTGGTGCTTATACTCTTGAATTTATTGCATCGGATAACGATGGACAGAGTGGATATAATAATGCTGCATACCTGCTGACCTCCGAACATTCTATTTTTGTTGCTCCGGAGGAGGAACCGTTCTCCATCAGTGTCAAAACATATGTTCAATGGGCACTTGATAATTTCAACTGGATAATGTCGCATTACTGTCCTTCGAACAATAATTGTTCGCTTGATAATAATACAAAAAACAACCTGAATAATGCTATAAGTCTTCTTAATTCCTGCCTGGGATATTTCAAAACCGGGGATAACGATAGGTTAAAAACCAATAAAGGTCTTACTTTCTATGGTAACCTTTCGAGCGCAACCAACAAGACTTACGCATATATTAGTAATCCTAATTTCGGAACTAAAATTGACCAGGCGATTGAATGGCTGAAGTTGGCGGGCTACCGCGCAGCAGTTATTTCCAGGGACGATGCAATGCTGCCGGGAGCATGTGTGGTTTCCAACTGCGAAGAACTCCTTGCGAGCACAAATTCGGAACTTGGAAAGGCTATTGATTCGCTGAAACAAAATAATTATGCATATGTTTTCAACCATCTTACTAATGCATGGAAGTTCTCACAAAATATGATGGGAGCTAACCTTAAGAAAGAAACTGATGAGATTGCGCTGCTTCCAAAAGAATATGGAATATCGCAGAATTATCCTAATCCGTTTAATCCTGCAACAACTATTAACTATCAGCTGCCGGAGAAAAATCATGTTTCTCTGAAGATATATGATATTCTTGGCAACCTGGTTAAGACCCTTGTGGACGATGAGCAGGCTCCCGGTTATTATAATGTTACATGGAATGCTGGTGGACTTGCAAGTGGGGTATATTTTTACCGGATTATGAGCGGATCATTTGTCTCAACGAAGAAATTAATTTTGTTGAAGTAATTTGCTGTTGTCCCTGGATCCATATAGATCCAGGGACTTTTTTATTTTAAATATTATCGATAGGTTTCAGAACGTATAGTTCTTTCATTCAGGTATAAATTCATTCTTCCGAAGGATATAATACTGATGAAAATCAGGCATTTGATATTTATCCTGCCGTTATTTTTTATATATACAGCGCAGGCACAAAATCATATTGCCTTTAATCATCTCACTGTTGAAGAGGGTTTATCGCAAAGTGCGGTCAACTGTATATTCCAGGATGAAAAAGGCTTTATGTGGTTTGGAACTCAGGACGGGCTGAATAGGTACGACGGCTATAATATAAAGATATTTAAAAACGATCCTGATGATTCAACGAGTCTTATCAATAATTTTATCTTCTCTATCTTCGAAGATACTTCCGGGATCCTCTACATTGAAAATCAGGGAGGCGGTTTTCAAAAATATAATCCCCTGACAGAATCTTTTATAAGAATGTCGAAAAGTAAACTGGATCTATCTCATACCAGATTCAGCACCAATGGTGCATTCCTGGTGGATGCTTCAGGCATTGAATGGATGGGGGGACAAGCTTCACCTGACGGGTTAAAAAAGATCAATACTAAGACGGGCAAAATTATTGTATATAAGCACGATCCGCTCGACCCCGGCAGTTTGAGCGACAATAAGGTCTACTCAATTTACCGTGACAAACCGGGAAACCTGTGGGTTGGAACTGCCGGCGGCCTCGATAAACTGAATGAGAAGACAGGAAAATTTATCCATTACCGTCATGATCCGGGTAACCCCGAAAGCCTTTCTGATAACAATGTTTGGCCTATCTATGAAGATTCCAGAGGATATTTATGGGTTGGAACAGCTAATGGAGGCCTTAACAGGTTTGACCCTGGGGAGGGGACTTTTATAAGTTATAAGAACGATCCTGCCGATCCGACGAGTATAAATGATAACTATATCTTATCTGTATATGAAGACCGCAGCGGTATGATGTGGATCGGTACCAACGCCGGCGGAGTTAATTATTACAATCCCTCTTCCCAGATATTTAATCATTTTGCAAATGATCCATCTGATAAAAATAGTTTGAGTAATAATTTTATTCTCTCAATGTGTGTTGATAAGAATCCGGATGTTTACTGGATAGGGACAAGAGGCGGCCTGAGTAGGTTTGACTTTAAAAGGAAGCAATTTAAAAATTATACCTATGACCCTTCTATTAAAAACGGCATTTCGAGCAATTCGATACAGACCCTTTTCGAAGACCTATCAGGAAATCTATGGATTGGCAACCTGAGAAACGGCCTGGATATGTTGAACCCTGTAACATCTGCGTTCAAACATTACGAAAGCATTCCGTCAGACACAAATTCTCTTTCCGATAACCGGATTTATGCACTTGCACAGGATAAGCAAGGATCTCTTTGGATAGGTACTTATCAGGGAGGCTTAAACAAACTTGACCCTGTAAGCGGCAAAGTAATTTGCTATAGGCATCACGATAATGATCCTAATTCAATCAGCTCCGATAGGGTTTGGTCTGTGGCAGTCGATAAGACCGGTAAATTATGGCTGGGTACATTCGGCGGTGGTGTAAACGTTTTTGATCCTGCATCCGGCACTGCAGTTCATCTCAAAAATAATCCGGACGATCCGACCAGCCTTATAGATAATAACGTAATCAGGGTATTTATTGATAAAGATAACATAGTATGGGTTGGTACAACCAAAGGACTTAGCAGATACGATAGCGGTATAAAGAAATTCAAGAACTTCCGTGAGAAAGACGGTTTGCCTAATGAGTTTATATTCGGGATACTGCAGGATAAATCAGGAGATTTGTGGCTTAGTACTAATAATGGTCTTTCCAGATTTGATCCTAAAACTGAAATATTCACAAATTATTTCTACCAGGATGGATTGCAGGGAAATGAATTTAACCAGAGTGCCTTTGCAAAAGATTATAAAACCGGCAGATTATTATTCGGAGGTAATAATGGCTTTAATATATTCAATCCTGAAAATATAAAAGGAAATACTTATATACCGCCGATAGTTTTTACAGACTATGTAAGGTATAATACCGACGATGAAGAAGGTAAGCCTATTTTTGAAAAAGGAATTTCAGAGAGAGACAGTCTTTTTTTGACCTATAAGGATAATATAATAAACCTGCAGTTTTCAGCACTGAGTTATAATAATAACTCGGATAACCGTTATAAATATATGCTGAAAGGATTCAATAAAAATTGGATTCAGCTTGGAAATGAACATACAATAACTTTTACAAATTTATCTCCTGGGAAGTATAATCTGAAGGTAATCGGTTCTAACAACGACGGCATATGGAACAATGAAGGATCCGAATTATTCATTGAGGTTACACCTCCCTGGTGGAGGACAAAAACTGCATACGGCATTTATGTAGTAATTTTCATTGGAGTCCTGTACGGCGCTAGAAGGATTGAATTAAACAGGCGTGAACAAAAAGCACAGATTCGGGAAAATGAGCTGAGACTTAAAGCTACCGTAGCTGAAAAACGTGCTATAGAAGCAGAGAATGAACGTAAGACAAAAGAACTTGAAGAAGCCCGGCAAATGCAGTTGTCCATGCTGCCTAAAACACTGCCGCAGCTGCCTAATCTTGAAATAGCGGCATTTATGAGGACAGCTACGGAAGTTGGAGGCGACTACTATGACTTGATTAAGCAGGATGGCGGTCCCCTTCATATAGGCTTCGGTGATGCCACGGGACATGGACTTCAGGCGGGAATTATGGTTACACTCATGAAGGGCTTTTTTACATCAGATGCAGCTCGACTTGAACTTAAGGATTTTATGAGTCACTGCACTGCTATGATTAAAGAAATTAAACTCGGCAGAATCCTGATGTCGTTCAGTCTTTTGAAAATTATGGACCATAAACTGTCAATTACTAGTGGTGGTATGCCTCCGGTATATTTTTATAGGAAGGAAACTCAGGATGTTGAGGAGATCCTTATACAGGGAATGCCCCTCGGAGCCATGAAAAAGTTTCCATACCAGGTGGTGGAAAAAGATCTTATGCCCGGCGACACGCTTCTTCTTCTGTCAGATGGCTTCCCTGAACAAATGAATCAGAATGAAGAAATGTTCGATTATCCCAGGGTGAAAGCTAAATTTAAAGAAATCGCTGAATGTCCTCCTGATTCAATAATTGAGAGCCTTGTAAAATCAGCTGATGAATGGATGGGAGAACGAATACAGGCAGATGATATAACATTCATTGTTTTAAAAATTAAGTAGCAGGCAGCTCGGATTGTAAAGAGCGTAAATTTTTCCTCTTTACTTTTTGAGATAAAATAATATTATATTCACAAAAACCCGTGGAATACTTATGGATGAAAACTTTAATCTGAAGATCAAGCTTCCAAATATACCTAACATAGAACTTGTTGCAGTTGAGGGATTAGAAAGAATGGGTAAATTCCTTGGTATTACTAATGAAAAGATAGGGGAAGCAAGAATAATAGTGAATGAAGCAATCATAAACGGGTTTGAGCACTCGGGAATGGAAAATCCTTATGTGAACGTTGAATTCCTGATGACTAAGCAGAAGCTTACAATACTGGTGACCGACTACGGTAAGGGTTTCAGCCCCGAAACAGTCGCCACTCCTGAGATTACAAAAAAAATAAATAGTGAAAATAAACGCGGATGGGGAATTAAATTAATGAAATCGCTTTCTGATGATATGACGATTGAATCAGGTCCATCCGGTACAAAGATATCAATCATCAAAAATTTAACCTGAATGGAAGAGATATGGACGGCGA
>DATFVA010000335.1:0-6828 GCA_035260565.1 Ignavibacteriaceae bacterium
GCCTCCTGCAGGAGTATGACTATCAGAACCAAGGAGTGTTTTACCGGGAATTCCGAATCTTTCCATATGAACAGGATGACTAACTCCATTACCGGGCCGGCTAAACCATATACCAAATTTCTTACAGGCACTTCTCAGAAAAAGATGATCATCAGGATTTTTAAAATCCTCCTGTATCAGGTTATGATCAACATACTGAGCCGATAATTCTGTCTTCACTCTATCAATGTGCATTGCTTCGAACTCAAGCATCACAAGGGTTCCGGTAGCATCCTGTGTAAGAGTTTGATCTATTTTTATTCCTATTTCCTCACCTGGAATCATTTTACCCTCTATAAGGTGAGATTCTATGAGCTTCCGAGAAACATTCTTTGGCATAAATTCTTCTTATGAAATGAATAAAATTGTTAATAAGACTGAAAAAGACAATAACCGCTCAGCTGCTATACATATTAAAACCAGTGATAATTTAATAAAAGTACGATAATTCAGAAGTTCTGTAACGCACTATTCAGTATATATGGTAGAATTTTATCCGGGTAAACCTTAAATTATGGTATTCACACCTTAAACCATTTTGATTTTTCAGCGGCTTAAGATGTATGGTGGGTCGAAACTTAATCATCATACTCAGAGGGAGGAAGCCATGAAAACATTCATCTTGCTGACCAAGTTAGCACCGGAAATCTCTAAGCAGATGAAGGACCGGGCCAGGCTGGGAAGGAACTGGCTTGAACAGGTAAAAGAAAAATGTCCTGAAGTAAAGTTCATTGAACATTACGCTCTGCTTGGACCATTTGATTTCCTTGATATCTACGAAGCACCAGATGAAGAGACTGCAGCAAAAGTCTCTATGATAAGCCTTTCCAATGGTGCATTCGAAGCCCAGAGTCTCATTGCTATTCCTTATAAGAAGTTCCTTGATCTCGTTGATAAGATCTGATCCCTGAATTAATTTAAAAAAGGAGTTGAGAAAATGGCAATAAAAAAACTTAAAGAATTTTTGGATGAAAACAACGTAAGGTATATAACGGTGTCACATTCACCTGCTTATACCGCACAGGAGATAGCAGCCAAGACACATCTTCCCGGAAAAGAGATTGCCAAAACAGTCCTGGTTAAGGTTGATGGTAAGCTTGCTATGACAGTGCTTCCTGGTTCATTTAAGATAAATTTTGAAAATCTGAAAAAGGTGCTGGGTTCGGACAATGTGCGGCTGGCCGATGAGCATGAATTCATCGACAAATTCCCTGATTGTGAAGTGGGAGCAATGCCTCCTTTTGGAAATCTTTACGGTGTTGATGTTTTTGTAGCCAGCAGCCTTGCAGAAGATGAAGAGATTGCTTTTAATGCGTGTTCCCATTCTCAGCTGATTAAAATGTCATATTCAGATTATGAGAACCTGGTAAAGCCAATCCGGCTGGATTTTGCATTTCAATCCAGACTGTAGATTGCCGGGTGCTCCTGTTAAGACTCTGATTATCTAAGGCAGAAATCGGGTTTTTATATCCTTTAAAAAACTCCTTATATTATAATATTCAAAAATCTCTCATTTTATTAAAGGATTTTTATGGCCGCTAAAAAAAAGCATGGAAGCAAAAAAATATTAAAATATTCAATATTGATCATTTTTTTAACCTTCATTCTGATTCAGTTTATTCCGGTAAACAGAACCAATCCACCTATAGTGAAAGAACCAAACTGGGACTCTCCTAAAACAAGGGCCTTTGCGGTCAGAGCTTGTTTCGACTGTCACAGTAATGAAACAAAATGGCCTGCTTATTCGTATGTAGCACCAGTCAGCTGGCTGGTTGCTGATGATGTCAAGGATGGAAGAAAACATTTTAATATGTCGGATTGGAAAACCGGAAAAGGTGATGAAGCAGCCAGGGAGGTAAGGAAAGGTGATATGCCAATGTGGCAATATACATTGATGCACTCCGACGCCAAACTGACAGACGCAGAAAAGAAGGAATTTATTACTGGACTGATTGCTACGTTCGGTGAGAAAAAGGAAGGCGATCATAACGGAAAGAGAGATAAATCTATCCGCTTCTCCGATGAAGATGAGGATTAAAATCAGGAGAGATATCGGATATAAAAGAAAGTATTATGAGACTACAAATTATCATATTGGTTATGACAGCATTTACATTATTATGCTGTCAGGACAAAACAGAAATTACTAAAGGAAAACAGGAAACTATGAAGGAACAAAAAGTGAAGCCGGATAACCCTTATTATTCAAGAACAGATACAGCAAAATTAGATCTGCCTGATTCGGAATGGAAAAAGGTCCTTTCTGAAGATGTTTATGAGGTAGCCCGTAATAAAGCAACAGAGAGAGCTTTTACAGGAAAATACTGGGACTATGAGGGCAAAGGAACTTATTATTGCGCAGCCTGCGGCAATGCCCTCTTCCGTTCTGATGCCAAGTTTGCAAGCACCTGCGGATGGCCGAGTTTCTTTGAACCGATGAGAGATAATAGTGTAATTTATAATTCCGATGATTCATACGGAATGCATAGAATTGAAGTATTATGCGGAAGGTGCGGTGCTCACCTGGGACATATTTTTGATGACGGACCTCCCCCCACAGGTAAACGCTATTGTATGAATTCGATTGTATTGGATTTTGAGCCGGATAGCGGCAGTAAATAATGAAACCGGTATTCTTTAAAAACCAAACAGTATTCAGAGAGTGGCTGGAAAAAAACCATGATAAAAAAGATGAACTTCTTGTCGGTTTCTATAAAAAGAAATCAGGAAAGACAAGTATTACGTGGGAAGAGTCAGTAGATGAGGCGCTTTGCTTCGGCTGGATAGACGGGATCAGAAAATCAATTGATGAAGCAAGTTATACTATCAGGTTTACACCAAGAAGAAATAACAGTAATTGGAGTACGAAAAACATAAACCGTATTCAGGAGTTGATTGAATTAAAACAGGTTCATCCCGCAGGATTAACAGTATATAAAAAACGAAAAGAGGAAAATAGTAATACTTACTCCTTCGAACAGCGGATTGTTAAGCTCGACCTGGAATATGAGTTAATCCTCAGGAAGAATCAAAAAGCATGGGAATATTTTATGTCGCAGGTTCCTTCGTACCGCAAACCTGTTACACACTGGGTAATGAGTGCGAAGCAGGAAGCTACGAGGCTAAAAAGACTTAGAACACTCATCGAAAGTTCTGAAGCGGGAGAAGTGATTCCTCAAATGAGATGGAGGAATAACAATAAATCAAAATAAGAAAGGACATAGATGCAGGTTATATTAGGATCAGGAGGGATAATAGGGAATGGGCTTGCTGAAATACTACCTCAATATACAGACAAAATAAGACTGGTAAGCAGAAATCCTTCAGCAGTAAATAAAAATGACGAATTGATGAAAACAGATTTGACAAACTACGAGCAGACTGTGAAAGCGCTTGAGCAAGCTGATGCTGCTTATCTGGTTTTAGGAATGGAATACAAAACAGCGGTCTGGAAAAGAGACTGGCCTAAGGTGATGACGAATGTAATAAATGCTTGCAAGAAGTTTAATACAAAATTAGTCTTCTTTGATAATGTTTATTCCTACGGAAAAGTTGATGGGTGGATGACTGAGAAAACACCAATGAACCCTTCAAGTAAAAAGGGAGAAGTTCGCGCGAAAATATCAGAACAGCTGATCAATGAGTATAAACAGGGGAATATAAAGGCAATTATTGCACGTGCTGCAGATTTTAATGGACCGACAAAATCAACTTTTGTGTATCCTCTCGTTTATGAAAAAGTGAGGAATGGTAAAAAAGCTCAATGGTTTATCAATGCGGACTTAAGACACTCACTTACTTATACGGCAGACGCTGCAAAAGCAGCAGCCATCCTTGGTAATACTCCGGAAGCCTATAACAGGGTCTGGCATCTGCCAACAGATAAGAATGCACCTACTGGTAAGGAGTTTATAAATATGGTGCAGGAGACTTACGGCAAGAATACGGGTTATGCAACTCTTTCCAGGTGGATGCTTAAAATGGCCGGACTGTTCATTCCGGTTATCCGTGAGATGGACGAAATGCTCTATCAGTATGATTCTGAATATTTGTTTGACAGCAGCGATTTTGAAACTCATTTCTTTAAGGCAGCACCACTTAAAAAAAGTATTGAAGAGACCGTAAATCGTCTGAAAAAAACTTGAATTATATCTATTGTACAGAATTTTTTATAAAGAACAGTATTTTTTTTTCTCGCTATTTTGTCTCAAATTCCCGGATAAACCAGCACCTATTTATGTGACTATGTCTTACTTTATGACTGACACATTTTGTCATATGTAATTTTTTTCAACAGTGGAAAATTGCATTTTTTTGCAGTTTTTAAGGTGTCTCATTTTGAGTTCAAATACTGCACTAATACGGCATAACTACGGCACTATCCCAAGATAAATACCGGGACTGACATTTTGTCATGCCTGTTGAAAATTTCAGCACCATTTTAAGAGATTATTCTTTTATTTTCTGTAAGATTTATGTTGCAATTTATACGTGCGTGGTAAAAAAAATACTTGCAAAGTTTTCGGTGGATACGGCAAAGCAGGTTATGTATGTTGAGCCAAAAAAAGGAATAGTTATGACGGTACAAAACTTATCTGACGCAGAGGCGTATAAAGCGCTTACCAGCAAGAACCCCGAATATGAAGGATTATTTTATGCAGGAATAAAAACTACAGGGATATTCTGCAGACCTACCTGCAGAGCACGCAAACCAAAAAGAGAAAACGTTGAATTTTTCCGGACAGCTAAAGAAGCCCTGGCAAATGGTTACCGTCCATGTAAGATATGCCGGCCTCTTGAATATCCTGATGAAAACCTTCAGGAAATAAAAACTGTATTAAAAGAAATCGAGCAGAACCCTGCTAAAAAAATAAGTGACTATGAACTAATACGAAGAGGTATTAAACCGGGCATCATCAGAAGATGGTTTGTAAAGAATCACGGGATGACTTTTCATGCATATCAGCGGATGTTTAGAATAAATAATGCATTGAGAAATATCAAAAATGGCGACAAGGTGATAGAAGCTGCTTATGAATCCGGTTATGATTCACTCAGCGGATTTCAGCATACCTTTAAACGAACTATTTCCAAAAATCCTTCTGAAAGTAAAAATGGAAATGTGCTGTCATTTGAGAGATTCTCTACTCCCCTTGGACCGATGATAGTTATAGGTAATGATGATGGAATTTATCTGCTGGAATTTACAGATAGAAGAATGCTTGAAACTGAACTCAAACAGCTTGAGAAGTCCTTTAAGTCTGCTATCCTTCCCGGAACAAACAAGCATATGAAAGCATTGAAAGGCCAGCTTGACGAGTATTTTGAAGGTAGAAGAAAACGATTTGATGTTCCTCTGGTAACATTCGGAACAGAATTTCAGAAAAAAGCATGGAACGCTTTGTTGAAAATACCTTATGGTAAAACCCGGTCTTATAAAATGCAGGCTGAAATAATCGGACATCCGAAAGCGGTCAGGGCGGTTGGAACAGCGAACGGCTGCAACAGGATAGCAATTATAATCCCCTGTCACCGTGTAATTGGTGAAAATGGAAAACTGACAGGATACGGCGGCGGATTATGGAGAAAACAGTGGCTGCTTGATCATGAGATCAGTAATTTGAGCGGAGCCTGAACTTTATTATTGATTTATAAAAGATTTCAATATAACTTAATAACCTTCAGCCAGTCTAATTTTTAATAATTTTATTTGAGGTGTATTGTGAAAAAATTTATCATTTTATCGTCCTTGCTCTTTCTTATTACTTTCATCAGCACCGTATATGCACAGGATGAAAATTACCAGGAGGACATGAACAAAGCCTGGACAGAATATATGACGCCAGGTCCTATGCACGAACTGCTTGCAAAAGGTACTGGTGAATGGACAGGCGAAATAAAAATGTGGATGGATCCCGATCAGCCGCCGACAGAAAGTAAAGGGACATCTGTTATAAAATCGATATTGGGAGGCAGATATTTTGAAGGTACACATACAAGTGACTTTAATGGTATGGAAATGAACGGCATGGATATCACCGGTTATGATAATGCAAAGAAAAAATTCTTCAATACCTGGATAGACAATTTTGGGACGGGGATTATGCACCTTGAGGGAACTTATGACGAAGGCACAAAAACATTTACCTATAAAGGTACTTCAGTGGATCCAATGACAGGAAAAGATGTACCTATTCGTCAGGTTACTAAAATATTAGACGATGATCATCAGCATATGGAAATGTATATGACTGATAATGGCCAGGAGTTTAAAACAATGGAAATTGATTTTACAAGAAATAAATAATTCAATAACAGAAGGCTGTCTTAAAAGTCTGACTTTTGGGACAGCTTTTTTTATTTTAAAAGTATGAGGAAAATAATATTAAACCTGGCGGTAAGTCTGGACGGATTTATAGAAGGTCCGGATGGAGAATTCGACTGGTGTTTCACCGATCAGGATTATGGAATGACCGGCTTCCTGAAAAATATTGATACAATCTTCTTCGGCAGGAAAAGTTATGAGGCTCTTTTAAGTATGGACAAAGACCCTTACCCAGATAAAGCAAAAGTGGTATTTTCAGAAAATCCTGATTACACTCCTAAGAACGCCATTTTATTACGAATTGATCCGGTAAAAATTAAAGAGTTAAAAGAGATTAAAGAGGGGGATATCTGGCTTTTCGGCGGTGCAAATTTGTTCAATACCCTTCTTGATCTGGAACTTGTTGATGAACTTCAGCTTGCAGTGCATCCTATTATCCTGGGCGGTGGCACTCCCCTCTTTAC
>DATFVA010000336.1:0-9464 GCA_035260565.1 Ignavibacteriaceae bacterium
TAAACAGCAGATAACGGAATATGAAAAACTTTTGAAAGAGAATCCCGGGGACAGAGATATTCTTTTGAAACTTGCGGGGTATTATTCAACTATGGGCAAATTTGATAAGGCTGTACAATTATACGGTGATTACCTTGCTTATCATCCGGATGACGCTGAAGTGAGATTCTTTTATGTACAGAATGCTGCCTGGAACCGGCAGTATCAGCTTGCCGGAAATGAGCTTGATGTTTTGATTATTCAGAATCCTGACAGTATTAAATATAAGTTATTGAGAGCGCAGATATATGTCTGGCAGAATAAAGATCTGTATGAAGCCGAAAAACTTCTTCATGAAGTTTTGAGCAAAGACCCTGAAAATTTTGATGCTCTTCTGACACTGGCAATGCTGAAGTCCCTGCAGAATAAATTTAAGGACGCGGAATTTTATGTTTCACGGGCTGAAAATATTAATCCTTCAGATATAGAAATTGCCAGGTTAAAATTCGAAATCGATAAACAGAAAAAGTTAAATGAAGCTGATGATATTTATTCCATCCTGGAAGCGGCGAGAGATAAAATCAGTGAAAAAGATTGCTATGCCGCTATAGATCTCTATAAAAAATACAACAGCCTTACATCACCTTCTAAAGAGATTCTGCTGGAAGAGGCAGATGCATTCTTGTGTATGAAAGATTATCAATCGGCAATAAGAATTTATGATAATCTTCTGGCTCTGTCCTATGACTATAATATAGCTAAGAAAAAAGCAGAAGTGATTTTCTGGGATAATAATCCCTTACGGGCACTAAATGAATTTACTAAACTCTATGCTGAGAACCCCCAGGATTCTGAAGTAAGAATGTACATTGGGGATTGTTACATGCAGTTGAAGCAATATAGCGATGCACGGAAGATATATAATGATCTGCTGGATGAATCTCCGGGATCGAGACTTATTGAAACAAGACTGAGCTGGTTGGGTGGGGAAAATGGAAATTTTATGTCATTTAAATTCCCCTCATATTTCCTGGTCAATCCGGAGGTAGGTTATTATTTTGATAATTATAATTTTAAATACTCGCTGCAGGGTTTAATGTTTGAAGCCGGGATAAATAACTATCTTTCAGCGGGTCTGTCCGGCTATAGGGGAGAAATTGATTCTGCTGCTTCCGGCTTAAATTTTTATACACTGAAAGGACACCTTTCAATAAGGTTTAATAAATTGTTTTCATTGGGTTTATCTGCAGGAAAGACTTTTTTTGAAAATGATCAGGATTTACTAGTCGGTTCGGCATATTTGAAAGCAGAAGAAAAAACTTTTGCGATAAAACTCGACTATAACTCCCAGGATGCTGCACAAATTTTATATTCTCCATTTCTTGTAAATTCAAGATTGAAAGTTGATATGCTTCGGCTCAGCGGAGAATATCTGGGAGAATCAGGATTATTGTCATCAGGATATTATAGCTATTATTTCGTTTCTGATAAAAACAGGGGGAATAATCTTCAGTTCAGATTGGGTAAAAAGTTTGGGGAACTCGCTGCCGGGTATGAGTATTATTATCTTGGGTTTAAAGACAGTTCAAGACTTTATTATACACCTGAAAACTTTGAGTCTCATAGCCTTTGGGGCGAGTGGTTTATTATCGATAATAAAAATAATGAATTGAAAGCGGGTGGGAAGATCGGCATAATTCCGGAAAATAACTTTATACTCAGGGAAGCCTTTGTTTCTGCCAGGTTTTTACTCGCTGAACATTTTACATTGCAGGGAAGATTAAGCACGGGAAGTACAGTAAGACAAAATACAGGTTATAGTTCAACTTCATTCAATATCTCAGCTTACTGGGTATTCTGATTTTTTGAGGGAAAAATCAGTAGGATCTGTAAAAATTCATCGTATATCTACTTTTTTGTGTATTTGTACAGAATTAATACAGATAATTGCGTTTAAATGCATTGTGGCGCCAATAATATGCGAATTTTGGTTCAATACAGGACTTCTGGATGGCACTAAAATTGAGTTTTTTAACAGTATTGAGGGTTTTTAAAACTATTCTCTAATGCAGATGAAAAAGAAATTGGTAAGAACATCTATCATTGTTGATAATAACGGAATCACCAGTGGCAGAGAAAATCTTAAGAGGAAATTTTTCCGCAGAATTCTTATAAGTGGACTTTTTTCCCTTATTCTTTTGTGCATTATAGTTTATACACTGCCTAAGACTATTTTGTCCGTCAGCTCACTAATCGAATATGCCACAATAGTTGCTCTGGTGATATTTCTTTTTGTTCTGCTTATCAGATACTTTGGAATTCTCACCCTGGCTTACCTTTATTTAAATGAATATACATTCAAACCATCAAAAAGTTATTTTCCATTCGTTTCTATCATTGTCCCTGTATATAATGAGTCGCGTGTAATCAGAGATTCTATAAAATCTCTTCTGCATCTGGATTATTCGAATTATGAAATTATTATTGTAAATGACGGCTCTACCGACAATACCAGGGATGTCGCTGAATCGCTTGTAGGGTACCGGCAGGGGAAACTGAGTAAAATTAAAGTTTCTCTTATAAATCAGCCGAACGGTGGAAAATCGCGCGCTCTTAATGCAGGGATAAAATATTCACAGGCTGAAATTATATTATGTATGGACGGTGATTCTCAGTTGTCAGCTGAGGCAGTAAAACTTGCAGTCAGACATTTTGAAAACCCGGAAATTGGAGCGGTGGCCGGCAATGTTAAAGTCCTTAACAGGAACAGATTCTTAACCGATCTCCAGGCATTGGAATATATTGAAGGTCTGAATATGGCAAGAAGTGCTCAGAGTTTTATAAGACTTGTAAATATCATTCCAGGCCCTATCGGACTCTTCAGAAGAAAAGCACTGGTTGATTCAGGATATTATTCAAATGATACTTTTGCCGAAGATGCCGATCTTACCCTGAAGATTCTCGCTAATGGGTGGAAAATATATTACGAGCCGGCATCAGTTTCATATACCGAGGCTCCGGCAACTCTTCAGCAGCTGTTAAAACAGAGATATAGATGGACACGCGGGATTATTCAATCGATCAGAAAACATAAACGTCTGATGGTTAATCCATCAATTAATTTCGGGGATACGTTTATACTCTGGACGATGTTTTATGAAGCACTGATCTGGCCTGCAATGAATATTGCGGCAAATGTGTTCTTCATCGTGGCGGCATTGATTTTTGGTTTTTCTTATCTGATATTTTTCTGGTGGGCGGGACTTGCATTACTGGACCTGGTAACCGCTCTTTATTGTATAGCTGTGGAAAAAGAAGAGTTTAGACTTGTTGCTTATGCAATAATATACAGGATGTTTTTTATACTGGTCATTGATATTTGTAAAGCAATGTCAACAATTGAAGAATTCCTCGGCATTAGGATGAGCTGGGGAAAACTGGAAAGAGTGGGTGCGGCAAAAATATGAAGTTAATCATGTGTTTATATTGAGGAAAAATAAATGGAATTAATTCCTATACTATCAACTATTATTCTG
This sequence comes from Ignavibacteriaceae bacterium, assembly GCA_035260565.1. GTDB lineage: Bacteria > Bacteroidota > Ignavibacteria > Ignavibacteriales > Ignavibacteriaceae > DATFVA01. Next base: position 3,516 of record DATFVA010000336.1, read on the forward strand.
GTTGCAACTATCTGTACCTTCATTCTTGCAATCGGAGCCTATATCCTTTATAAGGTAAGGGAGAGAAAAGGTGAGCAGGCGCCATACACTGCCCCATCATCTGTTCACGCAGAATTGGTAACTCCTGAAGAATCGGATTACAGACGTGAAGAATTCGTCCGTCAGGAGGAAGTAAACTCAACAGTTGAACCGCATTATGTAAAGACAGCTCCCAGGTCCGGTGTGTACCCTGGAGGTAGGGGGTCTCAAAGTGCAAAACCCGGATATTATTCCGCAACTGAAGGTGAAAAATATGAAAGGATAAAAGCTGAAAGAACAACTGGTAAAAAATTCCTTAAATATACTAGTGAAGGATATGTTCCGACTGAAGAAGATAAAAACAGGGCCGTTTTGAAATGGCGGTAAGGAATAAAAAAAAAGGTAATGTTTCTCAGGCGGGAATTATTCTTTCGGGAATCATAATCCTCCTTGGGGCAATTCTTATTTATCTATACATTCTTCAGGGGGTCTTCGGAAGATTTGATGCCAAAGAGTTGGTTCCGGATTCTGAAACGGTCGCAAGTATTTTCTCCAGTAATAAAACAACTGCTGCTGTACTTTATTCAGGATATACTGAGAATATTCTGCCGGAAGGGAGCACCTGGCTGAATGATAATATAAACACCTGGAAGAAATTTCTCGATAATAATCGTCTTAATTATGATATAATTTCGGACGCCGGCGTTGAGTCGGGAAAATTAAAAAATTATAAAATGCTTGTACTTCCCGGTTCAAAATCTTTAAGCGATATAGAAATAATTGAAATAAAAAAGTTTCTCCGGGCGGGGGGAAGTGTCTTTGCCACAAGCGGTATTGCTTCATATTCAAATGACGGGAAATGGCGGGGTTGGGATTTCCTGAATAATGTTTTCGGGATTGACTTCCGGGGTGAAATAAAGGACGCAAATAAAACAAGTACGCATACTCTGCGGGGAGGCTTGCCTTTAACTGCCAATATACCTACTGGCTTTGCAATGCAGATCGCCACCTGGGACAAACCCATGGCTGTTGAAGTACTTGATCCGCGCACTACCCAGGTCAGCTTCTGGTATAATTATAGAAATCAGAACGGACTTGTAAGACAGCAGATAAAAAAAACTGCCGGAATTGTCTACGGCAATTATGGGGAAGGCAGATTTGTATGGATGGGTTTCGAAATCAATTCTGTTATAGGTGTTCACGAAGACTATGTCTTCTTTGACCGGCTTTTCAGGAACTGCTGCAGCTGGCTGACATATGTGCCTATTGCATTCATACAGGACTGGCCTAATGGCTATTCCGCTGCAGCAATTATTGCTCCTACTTTATCAAATGAAATTAAGAATATCAGCAATACTTTTGAATATCTGAAAAAAGAAAACGTTAACGCTACATTTTTTGTGGACCCCGATCAGGCGGAATATGATCCCCGGCTCATCAGTACCCTTACGGATTGCGGGGAGGTCTCAACAATAGCAAATGTAGGATATCTTTCATCAATCAGCGATACAAATAATTTTTTATATGATTATACTGCGCAGTACAATATCTTAAATACTGATGCAGAAAAACTCGAATCATTAACCGGGAAAAAGGTTAATGGCTGCCTTCCGTTTTACGGTCTATTCGATCAGAATACTGTTAAAGCTGCCCTTGATGCAGGCTATACTTACATCCTTACAGATTCCTTAACCGATCGCTCTGTTCCTAAAACAGTGATAAGAGGAGATAAGAGGTTAATGGTTATGACGAAAACCGCAAGGGATGATTACGAAGTGGTGAGAGATTTTGGACTAACGGATCCTGAATTTCAGTTTTATACTTACCAGGAGGATATCGACCGTATTTTATTTGAAGGGGGGATGTATATATTTAAAATTCATACGGAATATCAGTGTAAACCTGAATATTCATCCGTGATAGGAGATGTAATAAAGGACTTAAAGAAAAAGAATTTCTGGATCACTACAGGTTCTGAAATTCAGAAATGGTTTTCTAAAAAAGATTATCTGGAGATAAGGGTTAGTAGGAGAGGGAATACCAGGATAGTGGTGACTATCTCTAATCCCGGGAATCAGGATATGGATGATCTGGTCGTAGATGTTTTACTGAACGATCCTGCCGAAAATATCTCAATAAGCACAGAAATTATCGGGACTAAAATCCCCGTCATCAGGCACGAAAAAATGAGCAGAAATCTTCAGCTTCTGATAAATAATTTGCGGGGGAAAGAATCGAGAATTTATTATATCGATTACGATAAGGTGAATGCTTAGTCATTTCTTAAGTATTATAATGAAAAATCCTGCTATTATACTGTCTTTAATTCTGATTTTATCCGGCTTCCATGAAAGTTTTTCTCAGAATAAAGAAGGGTTGAAAATAGCATTGGTCTATCCTGAAATGACAAAAAGAATTTTATATAAAAATGATGACTCATTTAAGCCTACTGATCCATGGGAATTATTTTTTATGAGCAGCGGTTATAAGTATGAAATGGTGAATGATAATGAAATAGGTTCAGTTGGCGGTGATGTCAATGTTATAGTAATTCCGGGAATGGAAGCTGCAGATGATGAGATCATCAGCGAAATAGAACAGGCTATGCAGGATAACAAGGGTATTTTGATTACAGGCAGCTTTGCACAGTTTGATGGAGAGGGAAATAAAACCATTCAGGATTATAGTAAACGATTATTGGATTTTGAGATCCGGCGTTTAACTGATAGTTCTGCTGCTGTCAGCCACTCTCTTTTAGGAAACACAGCTATTTCTATAGGAATGAAACCGGGCGAAAAAATTCTTTTAAGTAATAAATCTTCTTTGTTCTATACTTCTGATCTCCACGGTGATTATAATTCATTAGGAAAATATTTCGCAGGTAATGATGAATATTCAGGGATTATAACGCATAACTCTTCAAACAGTAGGCTTTTATGGTTTGGTTTTGCTTTTGATCAGTTAATAGGGAAGAACCGGAACATGGTTTTATTTAATTCATTGAAATGGCTTTCTTCAGCACCGGAAGCCTTCATAAATTATTGGCCGTCAGACTTATCCTCTGCTGTATTATACTATAAGAAAATCGAAAAGATATCAGACATTGATACTTCTTATTCGCCCCAAACCGGTCAGGAAAAAATAAACTATTTTATTACCCCTCAAATCATTGGAAAATCGGGAGATAAATTAAAATTACCCGGCACGGTTGTAAATATAAATCTTATATGGGATGATTTCTTTTTTACGGGTCTTTCACGTACGGATGCATTATCCTGGCTGGATCAGGCGAAGTCATCAATTGACCGGTTTAGTAAACAGGATTCATATGGTATTCTCTTATATGGAGAATTTTATGAATCAGATTCAAATAGTCTTCTGAACGAAGAAGGATATTCATTTATATTTTCTTCAGGATATTCCGATTCTTTTTCATTCAATTATGACAGCACGAATAAAGTCTACAAGTTTATTCAGACTTATGCTCCTGGAAAAAATTATGAATCCCGGATGAATTTCGTATTAAACTCAGGCGGTATATTTTATGCCGATACCGACAGCTTAAAAAACATGGTTCTTTCTCCCTCAATAGACAATAAAATCTGGCAGACCACATTTTCTGAATTGCTGGATTGGGTTATAAAAAGATCAAAATTAGAAGTAACATTTCAAAGTAGAGGCAATGATAAATATGAAATTATTATTAAGAATAATAGTCCCTCAGTGGTTGAAAACGCCGGGATCTGGATCTCAGTCCCTGGTTTAGCAAATAACCTGTCTCTTGAATACCCGGGGGAGGCCGGCGATTTGACTTTTGATTCCGGAAAAAAAATGTTCTTTTTGAGAGTAAATTCTATCGGGGGATATCAGCGCATTTCCTATAGAATTTCAGCTCAGATGTAAGGAAATTATTTTTAAACGGATAACTGTCTCTTTTTCATAAATATTATTCAAAACAGATTTATAAAATATCAGTCCGCAATGGCTAAAGAAAATCCAAATATTGACTTAATAAAGGTGCTTAATGAAAACATTAAGAATCCTTTCATAGCCATATCTAATGAAGGGAATATAATAGTTTGCAATAAACAGGCTGTTAAGTTATTTAAACTTAAAGACAAAGCGGGAAATATATTCGACTACTTCGAGGAGGATTCTTCCTACGAAATGAGCAGGCTTATTGAAGATGTTTTGTCAGGAAAAAAATCCCTGGTAAAAAATATTATTCTCACCCTGACTAACGGAACTAATCTAAAATGTCAGACCACGATCAGTACTTATGATCAGGAACTTATTTTCTGCACCTTTAAACCTGAAGAACATAATCTCAGGATAAATGAGATAACAAGACTGAAAATAAGAAAAGATGAATTATCTTCCCTGATCGGGAATAATAAAATTGAAAGGATAATAGAATCTATTAAAGAGCTGTTTCCTTTTACAGTGATAGGGAAGGAAAAAATAAGGAAAGATATAGACCAGCTTCAGGAATTATTCTGGGTTAAAAACAATAGGGGAAACTATGTGCTCGTCAACAGGAGCCTTGCTCAGAATCTGGGTCTAACTAGCAATCAGATAGAAGGAAGATCTGAAGAGGAATTGCTCCCCGGGTATCTGCTTGAAGTCTATAGATCCCTTGAAAATTATATTAAAGATTCTCATAATGTTATTGTTCTTCAGGGAATTCCTATCCAGGGATTATCAGCGGTAAATAACTACCAGACGATAGAAATTCCCCTTAATGATGCAGATGGCAGCCTGGCCGCTATCATAGGTATCTCACAGAAGGTAGAAGAGCTAGGTATCGCCCCTGAAGGATTGGAATCAAATTTGCTTGAATATGTACCTGTTCCTTTAGCAATAATCAATAAATCGGGTATTATTAAGCATTCCAGCAAAGATTTTTGTAAATTATTCTCAGATGAATTCACAGATCTGACGAATTTATCATATACTAACGTCTTCCCTCTGGAAGTTTCGGAAAAGATTAAAAAGTTCCTTGATTCTACGGCGGAAGGTGAGGAATTTGAGATAAACTTATCCAAAAAAGGTGAATGGAAAGACAGGGATATTAATGTTCGGCTTAGAAGAAATTCTGGGGAAAGTAATCAGTTTGGTGGACTATCAATTTTCTTTGAAGATGTTTCCCCTTATACCGATCTCGAAAATATTATTAATAAAAGAGGAAAAATGTACGAGGTTCTGATACAGAATAATCCTGAACCGATCTTTATCTACGATAAGGAAAACCTGCGGTTTGTCGAAGTCAACCAGGCAGCCTTAAATCTTTATGGATACAGACGGGATGAATTTCTGCAGATGGACCTGACCGATTTATATACGGCTGAAGATATTCAGACTTTACTTGATTCTTCATCGGCAGGTATCAAAGAAAGTGTTTTTACCGGGCCTTACCGACACAAAAGGAAAAATGGTGAATCCGTCTTTGTCGAAATAAGTAAAACCAGTTTTAAGTTTAATAACAAGGATGCCCACTTCAATTTAGTTAAAGATGTTACCAGGAATCTGGAGATATTGAAACAGAATCAGTTATATAAAGCTGCTTTTGATAATGCCGCCAATTTAATTGCTATTACTGATTCAGCCGGATTCATTAAATCTGTCAATACTGTTGTGTCTTCGGAACTTGGATTCAAGGAGGCCGACCTGAGCAATGCATCTTTCGCCTCACTGGTTAAAGATGAAGACCGGGGATTAATAAATTCAAGAATATTCCAGTCTCATAATCCTGAACGGGTTATATTAAGCTCTTCATTGAAAAAAGCAGATGGCGGATTGCTTCCAGCAGTAATCAGCGCTACTCCGGTAATTAACTACAAAAAAGAAATTGAAAGTTACATAATTGTAATTAAACCGGATGTTAAGGATGCGGAAAGCTGGCATCTCAAAGAAATACTCGTGGAGAAGATC
>DATFVA010000337.1:0-3219 GCA_035260565.1 Ignavibacteriaceae bacterium
AATGGATAAGCTACAGCATAAGCTCCACAACAGTATTTTAATTATAGAAAATATTTATTCTTATAATGAAAATAGCCGATGATCCGATGCAAACAATTTAAGTTTTTGGATTTGAATCATAAAGTATAAGTTTTTAATTTCAACCTCCCGAAAAAAGAAAAGGATGAAATTGAAAGAAAAGATAAGATGCGGATGGAGTACATCCGACCCGATATACATTAAATACCATGATGAAGAATGGGGTGTTCCGATACACGATGACCGGAAGCTTTTTGAATTCCTGATCCTGGAAGGCTTCCAGGCAGGATTAAGCTGGATTACCATCCTGCGAAAAAGGGATAATTTCAGGAAAGCATTTGATGATTTCGACGCCGAAAAAGTAGCCAGCTATGGAAAAAGGAAAATCAATTCCTTATTGAAAGATGAGGGAATAATAAGGAACAAACTGAAAGTTGAAGCGGCTGTAACAAATGCCCGGGCTTTCCTGAAAGTGCGGGAAGAATTCGGCAGCTTCGATAAATACATCTGGCAGTTTGTGAACCATAAGCCTGTTAAAAATAAATTCAAATCTCTTAAAGAGGTTCCGGCAAGTACAGAGATTTCCGGTATAATGAGTAAGGACCTCAAGAAAAGAGGTTTTAAATTTGTAGGTACCACAATTTGTTATGCCCATATGCAGGCAACGGGGATGGTTAATGATCATATAGTCACCTGCTGGAAACATTAATTTTGATCTAAATCAAAATTCTGCTTATCTTCCTCTATTCCTGGAATTAAATACTTTTAAGAATGAATCCCTTTCTTTTGGACAGGGATTCTCTGCATCCTTTTCCCCCAATCATCTTGCAGTACCAGGAGATAAATTCAATTTTTTAGATTTCATAAAAGAAGCGAGTCAGTCATTTTGACGGACAAAAGAACCAGAAGGAAGGTATGCCGGAAAGCGTTAAAAATATAGATCAGCTTGTAGAGGAGAATAATAGGCTCCGGGCAGCTGTTGCAGAGTTGTCAATTCTGAATGATATAGCTATCGCCATCAGCTCAACACAATCCCTTGAAAAAATTGTTGACCTGATCGTCCATAAATGTGTAAAGCACCTCCGGGTTGAGCAGGGAGCAGTTATGCTTCTGAATGAAAAGGATATGAACAAACCGTTCCACACGATGATAAGGAAACAGGATTCGGTAATGAGTTCACTTCCCTACAGGCTGGATGCACAGCTTACGGGATGGATGTTAAAAAACAAAGCTCCGCTCCTTGTAAATGATTTAACGACTGACGACAGATTTAAATTATCACCCGATGAGAAAGTTACCATCAGATCTCTTCTCGGCGTACCATTAATGCTCAAAGGAAGGATGACTGGAATAATAAATGTATTCAACAAACATGATGACTCCGGGTTTACCCAGAACGATCAAAGACTCCTCTCCATAATTGCCGCCCAGTCTGCACAGATAATTGAGAATGCGCGGTTATATCTTGAAGAACAGGCACTGCAGCATATTCAGGAAGAAATGAGAGTAGCAAAAAACATCCAGGAGAATCTTCTTCCAAAGGAAGTACCTGTAAGCGAATTATACCAGTTTGCCGGAAAAAGCATTCCCGCGAAGGAAGTGGGGGGCGATTATTACGATTTTATTCCGCTCAAGGACGGCAGAATTGCCTTCTGTCTGGGTGATATTTCAGGCAAAGGAATTCCTGCTTCACTTCTTATGGCTAACCTGCAGGCTTCATTAAGAGGGCAGGCCTATATTGGTAATGAGTGCAAAAACTCTGTAGGATTTGCGAATACTATATTGTATCACAGTACCGACCCGACCAGGTATGCGACCCTATTCTATGCTATCCTGAACAAAGAAGATCACGAGCTTATCTACTGCAATGCCGGTCATAACAGTCCATATCTTTTCTCCCCGGGAAAAGAACCAAAACGTTTAAGCGAAGGCGGAATAGTAGTAGGCATAATCCCGGAATATATCTATGAGGAAGAGACAACTGAATTAGCACCTGATGATGTATTTATTTTATTTTCCGACGGTGTAACCGAAGCAATGAACTTCTCCGACCAGGAATTCGGGGAAGAAAGACTGGAAAATTCAATCAGGAAAAATTTACATCTCCCCGCTGAAGAAATAATAAAAGAAATATTTAAAGATGTTGAAGTATTTACCAAAGGTGCTCCCCAATCCGATGATATAACAATGGTCATAGTAAAACGTATAAAATAAATTTCAGCATGCTACATAGAGGATTGAATGAATATAAAAGAACAGTATGGAACTGTTATCATAGAATTGAAAGGGAAGCTGGTCGGAGGTACGCTGGCCGGCAGGATGAACAGGACTCTTGATAACCTTCTGGAACAGGGGAAAAAGAATGTTGTTGTGGACTTATCCGGGATTACAATTCTAAATAGTTCAGGTATGGGAATCCTGATCAGCGGTTACAGAAAGATGAGGGATAACGGAGGCTTATTGAAGCTTGCGAATATAACAAACAAGATAGAAGGTTTGCTCTCGATAACCAAGCTGAACCAGATTTTTGAAATTTATAGCTCGGCAGATGAAGCGGCAGAAAGTTTTAATAATTAAGATATTCCGAAAGGAGTAGATGTAAAATGTTTATGAGACTTGTACAATTAAATGTGGAGAGACCCGTAATTAATGAATTTCGTGAAACATATAACAGAGCTGTTATTGGAAAACTGCAGAAAACAAACGGGTGCAGATTTGCGGGACTAATCGAAAGCGGGGCCGACGAATGTGAATTTATCTCCCTCACGTTATGGGACAAACAGGAACAGGCGGAAAGTTATGAAAAAGGAGGGGGATACGAAGAACTGCTGGGTATAATAAGACCATATCTTCAGAATTCATCCGAATGGAAAATACAGTTATCGGAAAACCTGGAGCTGGAATATAAACAAGTGAGTGAGGAACCGGTCATCAAAAAATATGCAGTACAAGCGCAGGCGGATAAATCAGGCTCAGGCAGAATTGATTCACGTTATTATGTGAGGATAGTATCCCTTTCAATACAGGAAGGGAAAGAAGATGAGTTTAAACAAATATACACAGATGAAATAATTCCTGCGCTGCTTTCAACAGAGGGATGCAAGTACGCATATCTGACGCGGAGTGTGCAGGACACCAGCGGGTATATTTCGGTTACTATATGGGACAGCAAAGGTGATGCCGATTTTTATGAAAGTTCGG
>DATFVA010000338.1:0-5514 GCA_035260565.1 Ignavibacteriaceae bacterium
ATAGTGCTTCGTGTCTTAGAGCCTTTGCGGCAGGATGAAGGGATTGTGGATGGAAGGACACAAAGCAGCCGGCTTCGCCGTCTGAAAATAAAGGCACAAAGGGAAGGAACAAGGACAAGAAAAAAGATAAAAGGAACAGGGGAGAAGTAAGATTTCTCATCCCGGCTTGATGCTGGAGCTAAATTTGCCGGGATTCGAAATGACAATGTTTAAGTATGGGCTTGTAATTGCGAATGGGTGTATTGAAACGTGGGCGTAGCTCAGTTCTCTGAACTGAGGAAGAAAATTGAAGCAAATTTATGGGGGCGGAATCTCAGGTCAGCATCTTGGTACTTTTCTCACTTCGTTATCCGGATTCGAAAACTCAACGACAGCAGCAAGTTAAGCCGAACAGCGTTCGGCTTTACAGTTGTCGCTTCGTTCAAAAAACTCGATGACCGCAAGTATTAAGAAGGTAAGAAGTTTGAGAAGATGAGAAGATGAGAAGAAGAGGAGAAGAGAAGTAAGAAAGGCAGATACTTTTTGTATTTGCAGCTATGTTCAGGTCGGGAGACCTGAGCTACGAATAATCACGATCGTATATAAGATTTTTGTTAATAGTAAAACTGTTGAAACAGTTATGAAGAAATAGCGCGAATTAGCCGGACCACCGGGCTAAAGCCGCGGTGTTAATTTTTGGTCTGAGGTTGTAGAATAGCTGAGCCAGGAGTATCACGATCGCTGTAAGATTTCTCACCCCGGCTTGAAGCTGGAACTATGTTTGCCGGGGTTCGAAATGACAATGTATCTTTGCTGATTCGTTTAAGCGATTCAGCGAATCGCTTTACAGGCTCCCAACTCTCGCTATCGCCAGTAATTCGCGAATCAATTCACTAAATTCGTTAATCCGTCAATTCGCGAATCAATACGTTAATCCGTCAATTCGCGAATCCGTCAATTCACGAATCCGTCAATCCGACAATTCCTTCTCACCAATTCCTTGACGTATATCACTTAATCCTTGTGAATGGATTTTTATATTTTGCGCGGTTTAATACGCTTAATCAAATTATTTTATCATTTGCTTTATTTCAGCCAGGTTGCCTTTTTAGGGTTGACCGCTCCCGGAATTACATGTCAGATTATAAAAACCTGTTCGACATAAACCCTTTTCCGATGATCGTTTATGATATCGGTTCTTTCCAGATCCTTGATGTAAATAATGCCTCATCCGATCTATACGGGTATACGCGTTCGGAACTGCTATCCTTGAAATTAAATAATCTCTTTTATGAAGGCTCACTTAATGAAATAAATACTTTTGACAAGGTTAACGGGACATCAAGGGTCTACCACAGGAAAAAAGACGGGACAAAAATTTCTCTTAAGATCAAATCATCTGAGATTATCTTTGAAAACAAGCCGGCACGTCTTGAGACAATCATTTCTTCATCCCCCGAACCGGCGGAGGATTACCTAAGACTTCTTTTCACTGCAATAGTTGAATCGTCTGATGATGCAATTATAAGTAAAGACCTTGACGGTAAGGTTCTAAGCTGGAACAGAGGCGCTGAGATGATGTACGGCTACAAGGCTGAGGAGGTGATCGGAAGGAATATAGATATTATTGCTCCCCCGGATAAAAAAGACGAGATACGCGACATAATGAAAACTTTAAGGAAAGGGGAAAAGTATGATCATTATACAACAAGGAGGCAGACGAAGGATGGCAGGATTTTATGGGTTTCGATAACTATATCCCCTTTGAAAAACCTTGCAGGAAAGATAATCGGGGCTTCTGCTATTACAAGGAATATTTCGAAAGCAAGGGAAGACCTGGCGCGTCTGCAGGAGAATGATATCATCTTCAAGCATCTGATAGAAAATATGAGCGAGATATTTTATGTAAGCGATCCCCGTAAGCCGGAGATCCTTTATATGAGCCAGGCTTACGAAAAAGTTTTCGGCGAGGGAGTACAAAAAATTTATGAGAAACCGACTGCCTATCTTGATTTGATATTTGAGGAGGACTTAGGTAAAGCGCGCAGGGCTTTAGCAAAGCAGCTTAAGGGTGAATCAACAGATTATACATACCGGATCAAAAGGGCTGACGGATCAGCACGGTATCTTAGGGAGAGGGCATTCCCTGTTAAAAACAGTAATGACCAGGTTTTCAGGATTATAGGTATTGCCGAGGATATTACCGAGCGGTTTGAATCTGAGAAGAAGCTGAGGAAAAGCGAGTACAGGTACAGGAGCATCTTTGAAACCACTGCTGTTTCTCTCTGGGAGACAGATGATTCTGAAGTGGTAAATATGCTGAAGGAACTTAAGAGTAATGGAGTGGAAAATTTCAGGGAGTATTTTAATGAACATCCCGAATTTCTGCAGGAGTGCTACAGCAAACTGAAACTGGTTGATGCCAACCCGCGGTCGGTAATATTATTTAAGGCACGCAGTTTAAGGCATCTGCTGGATAATATGCAGCAGGTACTAACGGGTGATTTTAAATCGAAGTTTACAGAACTGCTGATTGCACGGGCAAACGGAGGGACGCATTTCGAGACCGAGTACGAGCTTAAGACATTCAGCGGGGAAACGATCTACATTTATTCCATAACAAATTTCCCTGAAGAAGACTCGCCTTACAGGTATACTGTTGCAAGCCTGGTTGACATAACGGAGCGGAAATTAGCAGAAAGGGCACTCTCTGAAAGCGAACAGCGGTTCAGATTAATGGCCGATACTGCACCTGTGCTTATATGGACTTCCGGCACCGACGGGAGATTCTCCTATTTCAACAAACCCTGGCTGGATTTTACGGGAAGATCTATTGATGAGGAGGCTGGTGAGGGATGGCTGAACAGGGTGCATCCTATCGATCTGCCTTCAATCAAAAAAGTTTATGATGCGGCATTTGAGAGCAGGGAGGAATTTAAGACAGAGTTCAGACTTTACAGACACGACGGACAGGAGAGGTGGCTGCTAAGTCATGGGGTGCCGAGATTTACTAAAGACGGTATATTCCAGGGTTTCATTGGTTCTTCTGTTGATATAACGGAAAGGAAGAGAAACGAAGTTGAACTTTCGAAAGCCCTGGTGAGCGAAAAGAGGGCATTAATACTTGCTGAACGGGCACAGGAAAAGCTTAAGTATATAGCTGAGGCAGGCGTAATACTAAATTCTTCACTGAATTACACCGAGACACTCGAATCGCTGGCGAAGCTGCTCTCCCCGGCGATATGCGACTGGTTTGCGGTTGACCTTTATGTAAAGGAAAAGGCTGAAAAACTGATAATTTATCACCAGGACGCATCACAATTAAAGCTTGCGGAAGATTTTCTGAAAAAATATCCTATAGATATGAATGACGATACAGGTGCAGCCGGAGTAATAAAAACAGGCGAATCTCTTCTAATTAAAGACCTGGATATGAATTTAGTAAAAGAAAATATACATGATAAAAATACATATGATTTATTTTCAAGGTTCGGACTTAAGTCGGTCATGATCGTACCGCTCCAGGTGAGAGGCAGGATACTTGGGGCAATCACATTATGCACGGCTGAATCGGGGAAAAGATATGACGAAGACGACCTGGGGTTTGCAGAAAATATTGCACACCGGGCTGCAACTGCAATCGACAATGCGGGTCTGTTCAGGCAGATTGAAGAGCTGAACAGGAATCTTGAATACACAGTGCAGCAGCAGCAGAAAGAAATTAAGTTCAGAAAAAAAATTGAAAAAGAGCTGAGGGAATCGGAGGAAAGGCTCAGGCTTATTACCGAGAATTCAAGTGATTTTATAACGCTGCTTGATGAAAATGATATCTTCATATATGCGAATCCCGCTTTTACGAGGGTGCTGGGATACAGTGAGGAAGGGCTTGCAGGCAAGATAAGACCGCTTGATCTTGTTCATCCGGAGGACGGTGAACTTCTTCAGAGCTACACAAGCAACTCCATATCAGAACTGAGGTACAAGAAGAAAAACGGGGAATATGTTTGGGTGGAGAGCAGCATTTTAAAGGTTAACTATCACGGTAATACTACAACGATAGGGATATCGCGCGATATAACAGAGAGAAAGAAAATAGAGTTAGAGCGGGTAAAACTATACGCTCAGCTTGAAACACAGAGGATAAGGATAGACAACCTGATTGCGAATGTGCCGGGAGTAGTATGGGAAGCTTACGGCGATCCTGTTTCACCGAACCAGAAGATAGATTTTATAAGCAGTTATGTTGAGAAACTGCTGGGATATACTGTTGAGGAGTGGCTTAACACTCCCAATTTCTGGTACAGGATTGTTCATCCCGATGATCAAATACCTGCCGGTGATGAAGCGAAAAATAAATTTGACACAAAGAATGCCGGGATAAACAGGTTCAGATGGATTGCAAAAGACGGACGGGTTGTATGGGTTGAATCGCAGTCTACCTCTATCTGCGATTCTGAAGGAAATGTTATTGGTATGCGCGGAGTAACCATGGACATTACCGAACAGATAAAATTTGAGCAGCAGCTGAGTGCTTCGCTGAAGGAGAAAGAGGTACTGCTGAAGGAAGTACACCACAGAGTAAAGAACAATATGCAGATAATATCGAGTCTGCTGAGTCTGCAGTCGAAGACTATACCGGATAAAGAGACGCAGGAAATATTTGACGAGAGCAGGAACAGGATACGATCTATGGCACTGATACACGAAAAGCTGTATCAGTCGAAGGATTTTTTCAGAATAGACTACAACGAATACGTGCTTGACCTGATGAACAACCTGAGGATCTCATACGGGCCGAAGGGAAAGAATGTAAAAGCCGAAATAAACATTAAGGACATATCGTTTGACATTGATAGGGCGATAACGCTGGGACTTATAATTAACGAGCTGGCATCTAATGCTTACAAGCACGCATTCAAAGGGAAAACGGAGGGGAAAATTACAGTCTCTGTTAACGAAGAAAACGGGAAATATATTCTTGTTGTGAAGGACAACGGCAACGGTATACCTGAGAATCTGGATGTGAAGAAGAACGATACGCTGGGGCTGCAGCTTGTGGACACACTGATAGAGCAGTTGTCAGGAAAGTTTGAGCTTAGGAATAATAATGGGACGGAGGCGAGGATTGAATTTGGAGAAAGTGAACGGGGGACGGAGAGAGAGCCCGCGGGACAGGATTTACTCCGTAGAGAGGAGGAAGGTAGGGAGTAAGGAGTAGGCAGGAGGGAAATTGCATGGATGCATGGGTGCATGGTTGAATGGGGGAGGACGTGACTGAGTGACTGAGTGAGGTCCCGCCGAGACGATAAATGCGGTAGGAAGAAGGTATGCTAATTTTTGGATGAATGTATGGGTGTATGGTAAGAAGGTGAGAAGATAAGAAGGTAAGAAGGTAAGAAGATAAGAAGGGCAGAGGGTTCGAAGTAAATTAAAAAGTATCTTTGCCTTCGCCGTATAACGGCGACATATTAGTAGAGATAATGTTACCTTGATCACCCAGAAGCTGCAGAGCAGCGGCACATTAAAATTTAATCA
>DATFVA010000339.1:0-6873 GCA_035260565.1 Ignavibacteriaceae bacterium
AACTGCACTTGAACAGGAACCCGACAATGAGGAATCCCTGTTTAACCTTGGACTTCTATACCAGAAGGGGGGAAGTTATGAAGTTGCCAGTGAGTTCTTTTCGAGAGTAATTCAGAATGATCCGGGTTTCTCAGATGCGTATTATGAGCTTGGGTTCTGTTATGAGAATCTGAATTACAATGAGCGGGCGCTTGAAGTTTATGAAAAATTCCTGGATGCCGACCCTTATAATGCAAGCGGCTGGTATAACCGCGGAGTTGTATTAACGAAATTAAACCGTCTTGAACAGGCGATAGACAGTTACGATCTGGCAATAGCAATCAAGGAGCAATTCGCAGGTGCCTGGTTTAATAAAGGAAATCTTCTTGCTGATCTGGGCCGCTACCAGCAGGCGATAGAATGTTTCAGGGAGGCATTTTTAATCGACAAATTCGATGAAGCCTCCTGCTATAACATTGCCAATATTTATGAAGAACTCGGCGAAATAAATAAAGCCATCGACTACTATTCAGAATCAATCAAGATAAATGATAAGTATTATGAAGCCTACCTTGCACGCGGATTCTGTTATGATTCTGCCGGGAAATTCCAGCTTGCCCTGAAAGATTTCAATAAAGCAATCTCACTTTCACAGGACAGAGCAGATGCATGGTATGCCAAAGCAGATCTTGAATATTCTCTGGGTAAGCTTCAGGAGGCCATCAGAAGCTACAGGAAAGCTGCTAAAATAGAACCCGGAAACTTTGAAATTTGGTTTAACCTGGCTGAGACACTATTTGAGATGGGCGACTGGCTTGAGGCGCAGAAAGCATTTGATGAATGTATCAAAATTTCTCCTGAAGATGCCTCATCATATTATGGAAAGGCAAAGATTAATTTTATTTTAAGCAGAACCCAGGAGGCTGTGGAATGTCTTAAAAAAGCATTTGTAATTGATCCCGATATTAAATCGGAATTTGCAAAAGAATACCCTGAGATTAAATCGTCAAAACTCTTTAGAAAATTATTAGGGGAGCTCTGATCACGGACGTTTATACACTGCTGTCATTCAGTGTAAAACGCATTAGCTTAAGTTAATTATCCCGAAATAAGATCTATGAAAAACACCCTACACATGGATACTATGCTTGTGGGTTTAATAGGTCATCCTATTAAACAGACTTATTCTCCCTTCATACATAACGTAGCTTTCGATCTGAAAAAAGTGGACTACCTTTATCTCCCATTTGATGTGCCTGCAGCGAACCTTGGGAATGCAGTAAAAGGTATGGTTGCCCTCGGAATAAAGGGTTTCAATGTTACCATTCCTCATAAAGTCAATATTATGCAGTTAATGAACAATATCTCTGATGAAGCTGCCGGAGTCGGGGCTGTTAACACAGTGGTGAATGACCTTGGAAGACTGAGCGGGTACAACACTGATGTATACGGGATATTAAAAACACTGGATAAACATAAAAGCATCCTTGCGGGAAAAGAAATGACAGTAGCAGGTGCCGGCGGAAGTGCGCGTGCAGTTATCTACACCTTAATTAAATATTTCAAACCTGCACAAATAAACATAATAAACCGTACGGAACAAAAAGCAGAGGCATTAAAGAAATATTTTTCAGATAAGATGAAATTTGAAGCAATAAAATGTTATGAGCTTTTATCATCCGACCTTGTTGATGTATTCCAAAGATCTGAGCTAATTGTGAATGCCACCCCTATCGGGATGTATCCTGAAACGGATGATGCGGTTATTTCACTTGAAAAAGCATTCAATAAGGAACAGATTGTTTTTGACCTGGTTTATAATCCATCCAAAACAAGATTACTAAGTATTGCTTCAAAGCAGGGAGCTAAAGTAATTAACGGAACTGAAATGCTGGTAAACCAGGCATCAAAAGCATTTGAATTATGGACAGGTGAAATTATGCCGGTTCCGGATATCATAAGATCACTTGAAATGATGATAGATACGTGATCAGCTAAGCTTATCCAGGGCTCTCCTCAATCTTTCCGCCGCATCAGACAGATTCTCCATTGAAGTTGCGTAAGAAAATCTCATAAACCCCTCTGCACCGAAAGCGCTGCCAGGAACAAGAGCAATTCGTGCCTCATTGAGAAGATACATTGCAAGGTCAAGACTATTATTAACTTTACTTCCGTTATATGATTTGTTCATATAGCGTGAAAAATCAGGAAAGAGATAAAAGGCTCCTTCGGGTTTATAGCAGGAGATATCCTTTATGGAAAGCAGCTTATCGTAAAGGTAGTCCCTTCTTTTATGAAATTCGATCTGCATCATTTTCAGGTACTCATGCGGTCCGTTCAGTGATTCGATTGTTGCCTGCTGTGAAATAGATGAGGCATGTGAAGTGCTGTGACTCTGGATTTTATCCATTGCCTTGATTACTTCCTCAGGACCTGCAGTATACCCAATCCTCCACCCGGTCATTGAGTATGTTTTGCTAACACCGTTAACAAGGATTGTCCGTTTTTTCATTTCTTCGCTGAGGGATGCAAAGCTGATAAATTCGAAATTATCGTATAAAAGTTTTTCATATATCTCATCCGAAATTACCAGGAAGTTGTATCTTTTAACAACTTCAGCAATCTCCTCCAGCTGCTTTCTGTTATAGGCGGAACCTGTAGGATTAGAAGGGTTGCAAAGAATAAAAAGCTTAGTCTTCGGGGTTACCGACGCTTCAAGCTGTTCAGGAGTTATTCTGAATCCGCTTGCTTCAGTTGTTTCAATTACTACTGTTCTGCCTTCAGCAAGTGAGATCATCTCAGGATAGGATACCCAGTAGGGAGCCGGGACAATTACCTCATCATCTTTTGACACGGTGGAAAGAATTGCATTAAATATACTTTGTTTGGCACCGCTTGATACAATGATCTCGCTAAGTTTATAGTCAAGGTTATTATCCTTTTTAAATTTATTTGCGATAGCTTTACGGAGTTCAACAGTCCCAGCGTTGATAGTATATTTTGTATGGTTTTCATCTATAGCTTTTTTAGCGGCATCTTTAATATTCTGGGGTGTAGGGAAATCCGGCTCGCCGACGCTCAGATCTATTACATTTATTCCCTCTGACTTAAGTTTTTTAGCCTCCGCAGCTACTTTCATTGTAGGAGACGCAGTTATCCTAATGACTCTGTCTGATAACAATGATTTACTCCTTTCCTAAAGATTAAAATTGTTAAATAATGAGCCGGAAAATATTTGTATGGGTGTTTCCTAAATCCAGGTTAAATATACAACATGAAATTAAAAATGAAAAGATTAAGAATTTTGTACTTATGTGTTATCCCGTGTTTTCTTTTTTCTTAAAGGATTCTGATTCTATAAATATTCTTTTTATATCTCCGTTCCGCGATTTAATCTTTTTGTCCATAAGTTCTATATTATTCTCAACATCAACCGCGGAAACCAAGTCCTTAAATTCCACGCTGAGATTTACCAGGATATAGTGAGGACCAACGTGCATTGTAAGTATCTCATTAACATGTCCGATTGCATCGAAATCTGAGAGCACGGATTTTATTTCACTGATTATTTCTCTGCTGGCACTTTCACCTATCAAGAGACCCTTAGTCTCGTAAGCAAGCCAGGAGGCGGTAACAGCCAGTATTAGACCTATAATAATTGAAGCAAGAGAATCATATATTGTATTTCCGGTAGTCTGTTCCAGGAAGATACCGAGACCAGCTATAATCAGGCCTGCCAATGCTGCGCTATCCTCAAATAAAACGATAAAGGTGGAAGGATCTTTAGCTGTGTGAGCAGTCCTGATATATCCTCTGCCGTTTCTCATTTTATTAAAATTTTTCAGTGCAAACGTCCAGGAAGTTCCTTCGAACATAAATGCTATCCCTATGACTATATAATTTATGAGAGTGTTTTCAATATGAGCGGGATGAAGAATATTATGAATGCCTTCATAGACTGAAATCCCGCTACCCACGGCAAAAATTAATATAGCAACCACAAAACTCCAGAAGTAGATCTCCTTACCATGTCCGAATGGGTGGAGTTCATCGGCAGGCTTTTTGGCCATATGCAGACCGAGCAACAAAAATCCCTCATTTCCTGTATCTATGAGTGAATGGATACCCTCAGAGAGAATTGCTGAACTTCCCGTTATAAAAGCTGAGGCGAATTTACTGACAGCAATGAAAAGATTTCCAAACAGGGCAATAATTATTACTTTTTTAGATTGTTCTTCCATTAAAAAGAAAATTCTAAAAAATATATTGGGACAACGTGATAGAAACAGTCAGATGATTATAAGCACGGGGGAAATGAAAGATATGCAGGGAATATGCTTCTCTTCCTATGGAAGATATAAAACTATTGAAAGGCCACGGGAGTTATTTTTTTCCAGCAAGTATTATTTTTAAATATAAGCTACTTCTTTTTTGCGGGAAGCGCCTCTACTACTTCCGGAACCTGTTTTATTTTACGGGGTCTGCGTTTTCCAAAAGTTCCACGGTGGATTTTTCCTTTTTTAGATTTTCTGTCACCCTTTCCCATTATAACCTCCCGCATAAGAAAGATGAAATAAAATATCCGCAATAAGAAATTAACTTTTGAATTTCATTTTTAATGCATTTACAACCACAGGAGGAACAAATTCACTCACATCACTCTGCAGTTTTGCAAGGTCCCGCACGATTGAAGAATTTAAATATGTGTACTTTTCACCCGGCATCAGGAATACAGTTGCAATATCATTAGCAAGTTTCCTATTCATAAGTGCCATCTGAAATTCATACTCAAAATCACTAACGGCCCTTAGTCCTCTTATAATTCCTAATGCTCCGACATGGTGAGCATGGTCTACAACCAGTCCGTCGAAAGAATCTACAATAATATTATCATACTCCTTAAGGCTTGCTTTTAATAGATACACTCTTTCTTCAAGGCTAAACAGGGGAGACTTTCCAGGGTTTACGGCGACTGTTACGACCACTGCATCGAACAATTCCCTGGCTCTTTTGATAATGTCTATATGCCCGTAAGTTACAGGATCGAATGTTCCCGGGTAGATAACTTTCTTCATTTATTTCCCTCACAGGTAAACATTAGAAATTTACAGGGTTAAGATATAATTTTTTTACAATATTTAAGTAATTCTCCAGAAATAAAAGGCCCGGAATAAACCAGGCCTATCAGACTATAATAAATTGAGGAAGGGGAACAGTTCTTTACCTTGCAGCCATTCCTGTAGCATAACTGCCGATATCCATTACCTTAACGAGTTCATGATTCTGTACATCATAAATACACATCAAAGAGGGACGGTCTTTACCGGGAATCTGAAAATACGGCTGAAATTCATTTTCATCATTTGAACATCCTATATATAAATATTTACCGTCCGGGGTCAGGTCAGCGCCATATGCGTGCTGAAATGCATCAACCTGGTATTCCTGGATTGTCCAGTCATTACCTGATTTTGTGATCTCTGAAAGGTAAGGTTCATGATGGGATACAGCATAATATTTATTACCGTCGGCTGATATTGCGCCCTGCATCGGATGATCCGGAACAGGAAACTCTTTAACAATGAGTTTGGTTTGTGTATCAACAATCAGAATTGAGCTAGATGTTCTGCAGTTTACATATAAATATCTGTCGTCTGGAGAGATGTACATATGCATCGGCTCGTAGTACGGAGGAGGAGAGGTATTCTGCAGGACTATATCCTCGACAAACTCATCATTTACGGCATTGACAACAGAAATCCTGTCTTTAGTCATATTTGCAACATAAAGAGTGCGTCCGTCATGACTTAAGGCAAGAGCGTGAGGCACGCCTGTAACTGGAAGACTGATCTGATTTTCGATCTGCATATTATCTGTATTTATCGAATATATTATATTATAGATCGGGGCACTCGTTGATGAACGGGATACAAATGCTTTAGTGCCATCGGGAGTAATCTGAATCATCCCGGCTTTCTCGATACCCTCGACCGTTCCCAAAATTGTATTAGTTGCTTCGTCCACTTTTATGAATTTCTGTCCTGCGACTTCGGTAAAATAATAGTAGTTTCCATACATCTGTACATTATGGGGTGCATCAATGATTGTCGAGTTAAAGTCTGCGTCAAGTATACGTGAAACCAGCTTTGCATCTGTATCGATAACATAAACCTGGTCGCTGCCCTGGTTGCAGGAATATACCTTATGATCAGGATTGCTGAATGGCACATTGCCGTTTACGTCTTTCGCACCGTTATCAATCCACTCCTTGATAGTTTGTATATCCTCAGATCTTAAGGGTGCTCTCTGATAAGGCATCCTCAGTGTGGAATCAGCCACGTTTCCAGTTATAAGGTTATACAAAAGACTTTGTTCTGAGTTATAGGGTATTACTGATTCTCCCCCATATACATCGACGGCAGAAGTTGAGTTAACTTTATGAGTATGGGTATGTGTGCTATCATTAAACGGGCGTCCCAATGAACCCTTCATCAATGCGGAATAAGACTCAAGCGATAAATTATGAACCGCATCAGGACCCTTATGACACCCGGATACAGCACAATTATCAGCAAATATCGATGCAACTTTATATGACGCAAAACCATTATTATTTTCATCAACTGCCGGAGGCTCTTCTGTTATTTTATCCTTACATCCTGCGGCGAAAATTATCAGCAATAATATGCCTGAGAAAAGAGTATAGAGATTTCTCATGGGTCTCCTTAAAACGTAATTAATATATATAGAAAGCTCGATTGTAATTATGAAGTTAAGAATATTACCAATAAAAAAGGAAGCCAATTTGAATTATTTTTTTCATATCTGTTCCATATCTGTTCCATATCTGTCCCATATCTGTCCAAAATAAAACAATAGCTTAAATGATTCTTA
>DATFVA010000340.1:0-4186 GCA_035260565.1 Ignavibacteriaceae bacterium
TGAAAATAAACAAGAAAAATTCGATTCATTTAAAATGAATATGCTTCTTGCTGACAGCGTATTCATTTACAGGAGCCCTGTTTCCGGAGGTCCATACGCAAAAATTGCAAGCGTAGATGCCGCTCAATCCAATTTCACAGATACGAGTGTAGTTCCGCTGAAAGATTATTACTATGTGGCAAATGTAGTGACTTCCACAACACAGAGCGATTATTCAAATGAAGCATTTGGACAGGTAAATGATTCATTGTTTACTTTTAGTATCCAAACTCCTCAGGGAACAGTACCCTCAGTAGACGGGGTTTTATCCCCGGGTGAGTGGGATGATGCCTTCAAGGTAGATGTATCTGACGTTCTGGGATATTCAGGAAGTCCGGCAATACCCCAGGGTTCTGCTTTTATGTATTTCAAGTTTGATGATCAGAATGATATGCTGTATATAGCTGGAGAAGATTTCCTTAATACCACACTAGATGATAATGAGGGATTCGGACTCTATTTTGATGACAATCATAATAAAACTTTTGAACCGAATGGCGCTCTCCCTATATACCAGGAGGGGAATTTCTGGGCATACTGGCATCCATCAGGATCTGACCTGAGATTTCGTCAGATATTTACCGGAGGAGGTGTTGGTACGGTTGAGACTCTGACAGACGGTCAGGCAGCATTCAGTGACGGTTCCGGCCATTTAACGGGAGAAGTTGCAATACCCATGGGCTTTATGGAGGGTTATCAGCTTCAGGTATACGGTCCTGATAATACAGTTGGTTTGGGAGGCTTTTTAATTCAAAGAGATGCTGTTGGCGCAGCGATCTTCCATGGCTGGTGGCCTCAGACCATGAATTCTGTTTTTGATCCGCATTATTTTGGCGATGTTAATATAAATGTTACCCTTGAAGCTCCGCCGCAAATACCCGGAAATATCTCCGTAACGAAACAGGGCGGGAGTTTAATAGTTACGTGGACTGATCCAACCTTAGGATTAAATAACTACCCTCTTTCAGGACCACCTCAGATAAAAGTATTCAGAAACGGAGAATTCTTTGCTAATATCGGGCCCGGAATCCAGAGTCTTACAGATGATAATGTCGGATGCGGTCAATGGTATGAATATTCACTGCAGGCTTCTGTTATAGCAGGAAACGATACTCTTACCGGTCCGATCAGCCAGCCGGTAGGGACATTTGCCTGCGGAGACCCTGCCCTTACTGAAATAAAATATGATGATGGTTCATGGGAAGCATTTTATGTGGTTAGTTTTAGTTATGATAACGATAAATTTGCACTTAGATTTACTCCCACATACTATCCAGCTAAAGTGATGAGACTTCAGACGACAGTCAACAGCAACGCTGCATTTGATTTCACACTAATGCAGGACAGTTCAGGATTCCCGGGCGGCCATAGACTTGCCGGACCTTACAGGGTGTCTGCGACCGGGACAGGGACAGTTCGAACGATTACTTTCACTTTACCCGGCAGTGATCCGCCCTTGCTTCCGAACGGAGATTTCTGGGTTCTTATTAATTACCTGCCTGAAACCCCCGGCAATCCCGGGATCGGGGTAGATGCTGATCCTCCGAATTCCGGAAGAGGAAAATTCTATCAGACCAGTACCGGCTGGCAGGATTTTACCGCCGGGAACCTGATGATAACGGCATTCACAACAGATACAACAACGATTACCGGCAACGAACAGGTTATTCCTACTATTCCGAAATCATATGAATTAAGTCAGAATTACCCGAACCCGTTTAACCCGACAACTGCTATCAAATACCAGCTGCCGGAGTCACAGAACGTTACCCTGGAAATATATAATTCATTAGGTGAAAAGATACGCACACTTGTAAATTATTATCAAAATGCAGGGTACCATACAGCTCAATGGGACGGCATGAACAATGCAGGGCATTCAGTAGCAAGCGGTATGTACCTGTACAGAATCACTGCAGGCAAATTTACTTCGGTGAAGAAAATGTTATTATTGAAGTAACGATGTCAGTTAAATAAGACTAACTTGGCGGTGCATTTTACGTGCACCGCTTTTTTTTTCGCAAAAAAAGAGGTTGATCACTAAATTTTTAACAGATTTTAATTCTGTTATTACGATTATCGGCTATAAGTTTTATCTCTTTCACTATCAATATAAGGACTTTTTTTAGTCAATATCTTTTTATGGCGTACCCTCCAGCACTGTAACTTTCAGCACAGTTTTATCACAACTAAATATTTTATTAAAGGATCTATGAATGAACCGGATATCATCATAATAGGTGCAGGTGCATCAGGAATATTTGCGGCGAAGGTTTTATCATCCGCCGGAAAAAAGGTTATCGTACTCGAGGCAAGAAACAGAAAAGGGGGACGTATACACACAATTGAAGAAAAGAGGTTTTCATCTCTAATTGAAGAAGGTGCTGAATTTATTCATGGTGAAGCACCTCTAACCAGGTCATTATTAAATAAAGCCGGCATTTCTTATTACTCTCTCCAGGGAGAAACAATCCAGGTAAAGAATGGAGTGCAACAACAAAGTTCCGAATTTATAAAAGACTTTCCATTACTATTTTCGGAAATAAAAAAGTTGAAGGGAGATATTCCATTTGCTGAATTCCTGGAACAAAACTTCAGAGGAAAGAAATTTAAGGAACTTAGAGAAACCGCTGCCCGGTACGTTGAAGGATATGATGCTGCAGATATCAACCGGATAAGTTCATATGCAGTAAGGGAGGAATGGGAGCATAGAGGTGCAGAAGAATCTTATATTATTAAAAAGGGATATTCCGGACTAATTGAATTCCTCGCAGAAGAATCAGCCGATAACGGGTGTGAAATCCTACTGAACAGAGAGGTAGTTGAGATACGATGGACAAACAACAGAGTCAAAATTATTTGCAGGACCGGAGAAATATTTTCCGCACAAATAGTTTTAGTTACAATTCCTGCCGGAGTTCTGCGTGCACATAAAGGTTCAGCCGGGTATATAGATATTATTCCAGAAATACCTGCATACCGCGAAGCTTTCAGGAAGATAGGCGTAGGGTCTGTTATAAAAGTATTTATAGAATTTGAGAGATCATTAAACCTGAACATAACTTCAAAGCAAAAAAATAAACCCTTTTCATCGCCGGCATTTATTTTCGCCGACTCATCCTTTAATGCCTGGTGGATGCGTTACCCTGAAGAGCATCTTTATACAGGCTGGCTTGCAGGTCCCAAGGCCCTAAGATATTCGCGAAAGGAACCGGATAAATTACTATCGAAGGCGCTGGATACTCTTTCATACATTTTCAAAATTGAAAAAGCCATACTTTATAAACATATGAGGGCAGGAAAAGTATACAACTGGAATGATGATGTATTTTCGCAGGGAGCATATGTATATGAAACTACCTATTCAAAAACGGCGAGGAATTTCTTGTCTCAACCGTTAGCTGATACAGTTTACTTCTCAGGTGAAGCGTTATATGATGGTTGGGCTATGGGAACAGTAGAAGCGGCAATACAGTCCGGCCAAAGATCGGCACAACAGATCCTTCGGCGGATATAACATGTTCAATGTCACAATTTAGCCGGAACTTGCGAATTGTCATTTAAAGCACAGCCCATTAAAAATATAAAAGTAAATTATCACCAAAGAAAATTCAAAAATCTATTATTCTATTTCTGATGATTGATTCAAAGATTATCTTAAAATATGTCCCTATTTTCTCAGATCTTGATGACAGCATCCTCACAAGGATAGAGGAGCTTGGTGTTATAAGGAATTATAAAAAAGATATGGTAATTATGGATGAAACCGATTTGAACAATACCGGGTTGTTTGTCATCACGAAAGGAGCGGTTAAAGTTACCAGAAACGATACTGAAGGAAGAGAGATAATTATCACTATTCTTGGAGAATATGACTATTTTGGCGAAATGTCGCTTCTTGACGGGGAAAACCCTTCTGCAAATGTTGTTGCAATGGAAGATACTGAATTGTTTTATCTTGGAAGAGAACAGTTTATGCAATTAATCCAGTATAACCCGAAAATAACATATGCAATTCTTGAGGGACTCATAAAAAGGTTGAGAGCAGCAGATGATAAGATAAAATCACTTTCCCTGTTAAAAGCGGAAGGAAAGATTATTACAGCAATTATACAGCTTGCAGAAATTTCAGGAGTTATGAAACAGG
>DATFVA010000341.1:0-14626 GCA_035260565.1 Ignavibacteriaceae bacterium
CAGGAGAAGCAAAGTGAAGGATATGATCCACTTTGCCGGGAAGAAAAATGTAATTTGTAATATCATGTTTGACGAATGAGAAGTTATCATTTCCGATAAGGTGGCCTATATTATTTATGTTACCGGTTATGAGATTATCAACACAGATTACTTTAAAACCCTCTTTAAGCAGCCTGTCGCAAAGATGAGAACCCAGAAAACCTGCTCCCCCTGTTACTACTGCGGTATCAGCCATATTCACTCCTTGGATTTAAACCAATAGGTTTTTCTTTCATTTAAAACAACAATCAGACTCATTAATAGAAAAATTAGTATTCCGCCGGTTATGGTGGAAAACACTGTTTTGGGTGCTGATTTTCCCTGGGCAGGTATAGCTTCATCAAGAACCTGGATAGTCGGAATGTCCCTGTTTTCCTGGATTTTTTCCTTATAATATTGCTGCTGCAGCAAAAGGTACACCTCGTTCTGTATTTTGACATCCCTTAATAAAGATGCAAGCTCTTTTCCAAGTTCTGGAACATCCTTAAAAGCGACAAGATAATCCTGGCTTCCCATCGCCATTTTATTGTACTGCCCTCTTAACTGGTCAAGTTTCGTTCTTAAACCAACAAGAGTTTGATTATCTTCACGGAGATTGGACTGTAATAATCCAAGTTGAACTTCAGTTTTTACTATTTCAGTTTTTAGCCCGGCCGCAGCATCAATAGCAGCATTAACCTGCTCAGGCAGCGATATAGCTTTATTGGTTTTTTGAAATTCAGCAAGTTTGTTTTCAACTGAATCCAGCTGATTTTTTGTTTTGACGAGCTGCTCTTCAATATACAGTCTGGCCCTTTTAGCCTGGGAGGAAAGTTTCTCCCGGTTCATTTTATCCAGTGCCTCTACATATGAATTTGATAAATCTGCAGCAAATTGTTTTATTGAATCAGAATTTGAAGTTATCATCGGCAGAATGGAGGTTGAGACTTCTACATCAAGTTTTATTATGCCTTCCTTTGTAAGATCGATTTCAAGATGGTCCCGCAGTTTTTCAGCAGCTTTATATTTATTGTCTGTATTATAATAACCCGTCAGATGATATTTATTGATCACATAAAGAGCTGCTGTCCTGCTTTTCAGCATTTCCACATATAACTGTGAATTTGCACTGGACAATCCGCCCGAGAGTATGCTCGAAAAATCCTGACCGCTCAGCAGTGAACTTAAAGAACCCTGCTCCTGATTACTTTCAGGAGGCATCACAGAAATGGAGGATTTGTAAGTTCTGGGATAAATAAATAGCAAAATAAGGAACAGTAAAACTGTACCAATTACTGTAACCTTTAGAATTTTGTTCCTGTGAAAAATTATTGTATTTAAGATTTCGTGATAACTCAATTTCTACCTCGAAGCTACTATAATCGCAACAGTGGCTGCAATTATTGCAGCTACCTGACCAACAATTGCAAGTGAAGTTGTAAAAACATCCCAGAATTTTGGGCCGGGAGGTGTTTCGGGTATCCAGATCGTGTCGCCGGGCTTCAGGGTATCCACTTCTTCAGCATCTACCCACTCTCCTGTATTTGCTTTTACTACACGGACATCCCCCTCTTCAGCCCGCCAGCCGAACCCTCCTGCAAGTTGAATGTAATTATCTACCGACAATCCCGGTTCATATACTATATTACCCGGACTTACAACCTGGCCTAGAAGAATTATATAATCTTTTGCTTCCGGAACATCTATAACATCCCCGCTCTTTAGAATTACATCTTCAGATTTATCCCCTTTGTTAAATAGGAGATTAAAATCCACAACAACTTTACCTTCTCTCTGACGAGATTTAGCCTTCAGGTAATCATATTCATCATCTGTCATATCTGCACGAAGCATAATCTTTAAACGCTCAAATTCAGGATCATTTTCTTGAGTTCCAGAATGACGGGTAAGTGTTGCATCAATGTAGGAGGCTTTCATTCTGAAGCCGCCGGCCTCAGCTATAATATCAGTCAATGAAGTGTTATCTTCATTAATTTTATAATAACCGGGATATTTTACGTACCCTAATACTTGTACAAACTTAGGTTCATAATAATTGGGAAGTTCCCTTATCATTATCTGGTCTTCATAATGCAGTAATTGATTTCCGGAATCAATTTCCCTGAAAGAATAATACCGGCTCGCTTGGGTTTTCCCGTCCGCTTCAAAACTTACAACTTCAATCGAATCCCTCCTCGCTTTAGCCATTAGTCCGCCTGAAATTGTTATCAGATGTCCGATAGTTTCCCCCTCAATGAATTCATATATCCCGGGGTATTTAATCATCCCGGAGATTGAAACTACTCTATCAACCCGGTCAACAATTACAATATCACCTTCCCTTAACAGCGGGTTAGCTTCCCTGTTACCTAGCCGGAGGAAGGACAGGAGATCATACTTCTGTTCTGTGCTATCACGGTGTATTATGTGTATATTCCTGAAATTCGAAGTTTTATTCAGACCCCCCGAATTCATAATTAAATCCATCAGCCGGGAATTTGCTGACATAATAAAAGTAGAAGGTTTTTTAACGTCTCCCAGTAATGATAGTTTGATCTTCCTGAAATTCGTCAACGAAATGAATACATCCACATTCTTATAATAGGTATCTATGGATTTCATTATCTTATCTTTTGCTTCAGCAAGGGTCTGACCTTTTAAATCTATACCTCCTACTTTAGGAATATAAAGTATGCCTTCCTGATTGATGAAAAGATTCAGGGGAATTTCTTCAATACCATTAATCGAAATAAAAATATTATCGCCGGGACCAACTTTGTACTCATCAGGGTTTACACTTCCTTCTGTAGCTTCCATCTGCACGTTATTTTCCACTAGTGCCGCTAGTGAATCAGCAGAATATAAGGAGGTTCTTTCTGTGTAATCGGGATAAACCTGGGAATATATTGGAGTGAATATTGCGTAAAACAAGATGAATATTATTATCAATCTTAAATTCTTAAGCTGTAACCGGGTAATTTTAATCATGGGATATGTGGATATTAGCTCTTTTTTAGGTCTTTGAAAATTTATTTTTCTTTCCCTCAGATGGGCGTGAATAGTAATAGTAGTACTTATAATATGATCCATAACCGCTTTTATAACTAAAGTTATTTAATACGGTTCCGATGAAAGAAGATCCGTCTCTTTTAATTAATTCAACCGATTTTTCCAGAAGATCAGATTCGGTTGTCTCTGCTGAAACTACAAGCAGGCTTGCATCCACCAGGCTTGCCAGTATCTCTGAATCTGTCACAGCTATAACAGGCGGTGAATCCAGAAGGATTACGTCATATTTATCCTGGATAGTTTTGAGAAATTCCTTCATAGCTTTAGATTCAAGCATTTCAGCAGGGTTCGGCGGAATAGTTCCTGAAGTTATATAATTTAAATTCGGGAGTTCTGTTTCCCTGATTATTTCACTAAGTGATGTTTTATCAAACAGGTAATCGATAAGTCCGGGGAAACGATTCGAATTGAAGACGGTGTGAATACGGGGCTTCCTCAGATCGCAGTCCACAACAAGTGTTCTCCTGTTCGACTGTGCAAAACTTCCACCAAGGTTTATCGCAACTGTAGTTTTGCCTTCCTGCGGGGCAGAGGATGTAATTAAAATAGTTTTTATAGAGTCTTTATCCGGATGGGAGAACTGGATTCTTGTTCTGAGTGCACGAAATGCCTCGCTCGGGATGGAATCGGGTTTTTTGGCTACTATAAACTCAAACTCATTCGTGCCGTTCATTCCTATCCCTTCGATCTGGGGGATCCATGCCAGTACGTTAATATTTTTATTCTGGATATCTTCAGGTGTCTTTATAGTATTATCAAAATAGTTTTTTGTAAAAACGTACCCGAAGGCCATACCTATACCGAGAACAAGTCCGATAAGAACAATTAGGAACCTGTTGGGTTTTGCCGGCGAATCCGGCCTTCTTGCATTGTCTATTATTAAAACATTGCCGGGCTGTGACTGCTCATTTATGAGAGCTTCTTGATATTTCTCTTCGACCAGTGTATACAGTTTTTCTAGTGCCTCCCGGTTCCTTTGTAACTTTGCTAGTTCTATTGAAGTTTTTGGAAGCTGGTTGAACTTTGACTCATAGTTGTTCACAATCTTTTTGAGCTCGGAAACGGTTATTTGTAACGACTGATTCTTAATTTCTTCCTCAATAATTTTCTGTGAGAGATCCTTAACTTCTTCAGGGCTGCTGGCGAGGATTCCGGCTTTTATAACTTTCATTTTATCATTTAGCTTCGCTTTTAATTCATCAATTTTTTGATCATATTCTTTGATTACCCTGGAAGTGTTCGTCTTAGAATCATTAGAGCTCGAAGCCATATCTCTGTTTACCTGAAGCCGTGCCAGTTGCTGCTGAAGTGTTTGAATATATGTTTCGTTAGATACACTCTCAAGATAATCGGCAAGTCTTGGATTCTGTTCAGCAAGCTCCATTTTATACTGGGATAACACTTTATCAGAAGCTGCTAGCTCGATTTGTTTGGCATTTTGCTGAGCTTCAAAATCTGAGAGCTGGTTTATCAGACTTGTTGCCTGCTCATCAAGAGCTATGATCCCTCCCTTTTCCTGAAAGTTTCTTAAAGTTTCTTCTGCAGAGTTTAATTCAGTCTGTTTTTCTCCCCTCTGCTGATCCAGAAATGCTTTAACCATTGTCAACTGGTTGCGGTTCATTTCAAGGTTAAGGTTTTTGTACTCTTTTGCATAAATATTAGCTATTAATGAAGATTCAAATGGGGAAGGTGACTCTGCGGAAATATCTATTATATCAAGTCCTCTCTTTTGTTCAATAGTAACATATCCATCAAGGAGACCGGTTATCTGGTTTGAACCAAGAAGAGTTTCTTTACCATCATTAAAGTTATGACTTAATATCAGGTAAAAGCTGTCTTTGCTGCTTGAGGTCCGAAAACTGTCAATAAGAGCTTCTGCTACACGTGATCTTAAATTATGACTTTTTAAAATTTCAATCTCATTAGCAATAAACCTGTCGCTTCCAAAATCCTGGAACTCCGGCATAAGGGGGGCTTCAAGTATATTACCCTGCGGCATAGATACTTTAAGTGAAGTTGTCGCTTTATAAATATTTTTTGCATTAATTGCATATATTATTGCAACAATAAGACTTACTAATGTTATAATGACTACAGGGACAAGGTTGGTCCTTACTAATTTTATATAGTCTTTAAGAGAGTTGCTTTCTATCGACCTGAGATCTTCATTTATTGGATCAATTGCCATGATTATTTTGCTATATTTAAGATTAAGATTGAAAGAGAAATGAGAGCTGAGAAAACTGAAAGACCAATCTGAAGGTAATCTTTGAAGTAGAGCCTTTGAGATCCGGGCACAAGAAGAATATCTCCTGCATCCAGACCCGGGGCATTTTTAAATTGCTTCAGATTCTCATCCCATAACAAATCATTGTAATTAAATTTTACCATCGATTGCGCCGAGTCCGCAGCTACCCTGAATATCCTGAGATCATCAAGGTGCGCATCCTCAGAGGGGCCTCCTGCGTAAGAGAGCAGATCATATACATTACTTTCAATTGGAATTATATATTTCCCGGGGTATTTAACAAATCCCCACACAGCAACTTTAATGTTCAACGAAGTGGGATCTGAATAATCATAATAAGCCCCCTGGTTTTGTCTCAGCTGATCGGTATTGCTGCCGACCTGAAGCTCAGAATTCTGAGCAAAAATCATAGTACTTAAGAAAAAGGAGATGATAAGCGACCAGAAAAAGTAGTTCATTTAGCTGAAATCCGAGAGATTATAAATAATAAAATTAGTAATATTTAATTATACATCAAATCTTTAGTGAAAGTCTCTTCAGTGAGAAAGTACTGATTATCAAGCCGAGAAATGGACCTACACAGATTAATAAACCAAGGTAAATGTACTTTGAGGTTCCCGAAAAATTAATTATGTCAATATACTCAGCAAAAGCAGAAATAAACAAGATAAAAATTCCTGCAGATATCAATCCTGCTATTAGGCCTGCAATCATCGAATTCAAGATTACCGGCAATTTAATGGTACTTAACTTTGCCCCAACCAGTTTCATCGTTTCAAGCTCTTCAAACCTGGACGTAATAATTAGCCTTACCGTACTGTAAACAATATAGACAGAAATGAAAAGAATAATTCCTGTTGCAATAAATATGTATTTTTTAATAGCATCGAGTATAGAAATTAGTTTTTGTATAAACTCATTTCTGAATCCGATATCATCAATACCTTTGATCCCGGAAAGTGATATTATAATTCCGTCAATACTCTCTTTATCAAAATATTTGTCTTTCAGTGTAATAGTAAATGATGCAGGCAGCGGGTTGTAATCAAGAAGTTTCCTGAAATCATCCCCTGTCTCCTGAATAAAGATTTCAGCAGCTTTATCCTTGTCTATATAGCTCACCGATTTTATATATTCCCTGCTCTTCAGATCATTCTTTATTCCGGTAATTTCATCCGGGGAGAGATTATTTCTTAAAAAAAGGTTGATACTCACATCTTCCTTGATTTTTTTCTGGATGTATTCAGAAGATTCAATCATTGCAAGTGATGCAGCAATTAATAAAACTGAGATACTAAGGGATACCAGGGAAAGGATAAATGAGGCTTTGGCCCGGCGTATCAAACGGAAGGCTTCTTTTAAGGAGAAGAACATATAAGATCAAAACTCCATATCATAAAAATTAGAAATTGGATTCATCAATCCACCTGGTAATCTCCCATTTCGAAATATCACTTTTCCGTGCTAATGCCATATTCACACGTCCGTCAATGCGTATAACGTCTGTGGGATTAAAAGTAATAGTCAGGTTGAATCCTCTTACGATGTTAGCTGTTAATGTATCAACTGATGAGAGGATAATATTATTCCATATCAGGTCAAGTCTCTGAGAATTCTGAAATAATCCGTACGTTGTTTTCATTTCCTCCTCTCTTCCCCAGGATACATCAAACCCAAGGTCATAATCTCTGTATGTAAATATAAAATCGTCCGAAACCAGCTTCCCATAAATTGTTGTGTCTTTGAAAGTATAAGCATACTGGAAATTCTGAAAAACACCTTCAATTGTTTTCTGATCTGAAATAGTGGTATTACCGTTATTTGCTTCCTCATCAAAAGAAGGGGCAAAAGGATTTTTACAGCCTGCAAGCAGTATTATTATTACCGGGAGTACATAAAAAAATTTATTAATAATAGAATTTACCTTTCAATTCACTCCAGCTCGGCAGTGCAGTGCTTTTAGTATCCTGCCAGTAATAGATTACCCATATTGATCTGCTGTCTCTTACCATATTAAACCGTAGGTCCCCCTGGTAATCTTTCGGTTCAGTTTCCACATTGGGAACGTTAATACTATACGTTGCGGTATAAATCAGACTGTCGCCCTGAGGACTGTAAAGTTCATTTGTTAATGATAGGGTAATCGGATTCTGATCACTGACTTTTGTAATAAGGTTTTTGAAGTACTGTTCTTCATCACGTAACCTCCAATCGTTTAACAGAAAAGGGTACTGGGATAAGGCTCCGCTTGAGGGAGAAAAAATGAAATTCTTATCGCTGAATGATGAATCAATAAGACAGCTTATATAGTTCTGTACATCCTTGTCTTTAAGTGAATTGACTAGATTGCTTACCAGGATCTGCGGCGTTACAGCCTGTTCATAATTGGAACGGGGCTGATTAGGAGCTTCTGCATTCCTGGTTTGGAGTATATCACAGCCAGCTGCAGCAAACACTAATACTATATATAAAATCAGTAATTTCATTTACTGGAAATTATAATGATTCTGGACGATGAATTAAGGTCAAATCTGCTTCCTTTAAAATCTCCGAATGTTTTTATGATCCTTAATCCGCTTTTTTCAAGTCCAGCTTTTAGTTCCGAATCAGAGTACATTCTCACAGATTCTCTGTAGTTTCTTCTTGTGCCATTTTTTGCAACTACTATATCTTTTATTACCCGGTCTCCCAAAATCTTCCTATCCTGAATTATTTTTTTCCCATTGATAATATCTTCGGAATGCGGTATAAGATTCTTCCTGATATAATTTGCATTAAAATAATCAATTACAAAATAACCATCATCTTTCAGCAGATCAAAAGCATCATTAAAAAGAGAAAAATTTTCAACATCAGACTCAAAGTAACCAAAACTGGTAAATAAATTAACCGCAAGCTCGAATTTTGATGTTATGCAGAAGTTTCTCAAATCTGCAGTCACAAAATTTATTTGAAGTCCGAGGCTTTCGGCATTTAACCTTGCAACGCTCAGCAGTTTTTCGCTTAAGTCTACTGCTGTAACATTAAATCCTCTTTCTGCAAAGAGAATGGAGTGTCTTCCTGTACCGCACGCCAGATCAATTACATCGGCATTCTGTTCAAGATCAATATTTGCCAGGATAAGGTTAACCAGTTGTTCAGCTTCTGCATCGTTCCGGTGACGATAAACATTCAGATACTCTTCTGTATTAAACCATTCTTCAAACCATTCAGCCATTATAAGATACTTCTGCTTAACATTGCACGCCCTATAGTTGCTTCATCTGCAAATTCCAGGTCCCCGCCTATTGGTAGTCCCCGTGCAATGCGTGAAACTTTTATCCCCAGGGGTTTAATTAATTTAGCAAGGTAAAGTGAAGTAGTTTCTCCTTCTGTATCGGCGTTAAGGGCCAGGATTACTTCCTGAACCTGCTCCTTCTCAAAACGCTTTAATAATTCTTTGACCTTTAATAATTCTGGACTAATACCCGTCAGCGGTGAAAGTACACCTCCCAGCACGTGGTATAAACCCCTGAATTCATGAGTTTTTTCAATTGCGATAACATCACTCGCTTCTTCAACAACACATATAACCGACTGATCTCTTTTTGTACTCTTACAAACTTCGCACAATTCTCCTTCTGAAATATTGAAACATCGGGAACAAAATCGCAGCTTAAGTTTGAGATCTCTTAAAGACTCTACCAGGTTTTCAACAGTTTCGCTTTCACTCTTTAAAAGATGAAGAGCAAGCCTTTGTGCGGTTTTTCTGCCGATACCCGGCAATTTGCTCAGTTCTTCAATGGCCGTGGTTAATGGTTCTGCTATCTGCACAATTATAACCCCGGAATATTCATACCCGGAGGAATCATGCCTTTGGTAACTTTTGCCATTTCCTCATCTGCTGCTTTTTTTGCTGCCTGAAGCACTTTGTTCACTGCAGCGACAATTAAATCTTCAAGAATTTCTTTTTCATCTGAATTTATGACTTGCGGGTCAATTTCTATGGAAATTATCTCCTGATGACCATTTGCGGTGGCTTTAATCATTCCGCCCCCGGCTTCTTCACTCACAACCAGGTTTACCAGCTCAGCCTGTACCTTCTGCAACTCAGCCTGCATTTTCTGAACCTGTTTCAACATACCCTGCATGCCGCCTTTCATTCAAAAACCTCCGTTTTCTTAATGATTTTATTAGGAAAATCTTAATTTTTTTGTTTAAAATATAATACATAGAATTGACTTTATACACTTTATTTTCATATTTTCTTAATCAAAAAATGACAAGGAAAGTTTGGGGCTGAAATTTTACAATAATGCCTTGATAAATGAAGAAGCAGTAAAAAAAGATCTTCCTTTAGATGATCAGAATTATACTCTATTGCGGTATTCTGATTATCTGTTAGCTGATAATAATAGGAAAGTACAGGTCAAAGATCTTGGTTCGAAATTTGCTTCCATAAACGCATTCTTTTTTGATTATTTAAAAGAATATCATATTCCTATCTCATTTTTAAAAACACAGAACGGCTCTTCACTGAAATTCGTCAAACACGTACGTTATCCTTTTTTTATTAAAATACTGAATGTGATAGATAAGAGAACTGCAAAAATTTTCGGTAAAAAAGAAGGTGACCTGCTTAATCTCCCTGTATTTGAAATTCATTACCCGAATGGAAAAGATTCTCTCGTTACAGAAAGCCACCTCATCACTTTCGATGTATGTACAAATGAAGATCTGAAGCTTATGAACAGAATCTGTTCGAAAGTTAATGCTGTGCTTAAATTTTATTTTGAAAGAAGAACTGCCTTGCTTTCGGAGGTAATCTGCTGTTTTGGTAAAAGTGATGAAAAAATTTATCTTGTCGACGACTTTACTCCTACCAGCTTAAAAATCATTCCGCAAAACACTGACGGGAAATGGGTTGATCCTTACAACCTCAATACGTCTGCCGACATCAGGAAGTACACTGACTTCCTCCTGAATATGACGAGCGCATAAAATGCTTACGAAATACGGATACTCTACTCTTGCTGTAATCTCAGTAATAACTTTTGTTTTGATTTCACTGAATTTTTTTACACAGAATAATTTCCTCAGGGCAGTTCTTATTATCGTCCCGCTCCTTCTTCTTGCTTTTTCCATCAATTTTTTCAGAGATCCTGATAGGATTCCTCCGGTTCGTGATGACGCTGTGGTATCACCGGCCGATGGAAAAGTACTCTTTGTAAAAGACGTTATTGAAAATAATTTTATAAAGGGTAATGCTAAACAGGTCTCAATCTTTATGTCGCCTTTGAATGTGCATGTAAACAGGATTCCTGTTACAGGAAAAGTAGAATATCTTAAGTATTTTAAAGGAGAATATATCGCCGCTTTTGAAGATAAAGCTTCTGAAGTAAATGAAAGAGCTGAATTTGGTATTTCGGGAAAATATGGAAAAGTATTCTTTACGCAGGTGGCTGGTTTTATTGCAAGAAGAATTATTTACGAAATTTCACCTGGTGACTCGGTAAAAATTGGAGAACGGTTTGGAATGATTAAATTTGGGAGTCGCGTTGATGTAATTGTTCCGGAAAACTGTATTGTTAAGGTAAGAAAAGATGATGAGGTAAAGGCAGGAGAGACAATTTTATTTGAGTATCCCAAAAACTGATGAGCCGATTTAGAGTTACACCCTCTGTCATACCAAATATGTTTACCGCAATGAATATGTTTAGCGGTTTTCTATCCATTGTCAGCGCTAGCCAGGGCAAATTGATATATGCTGCATGGCTGATTATCATAGCTGCTATATTTGATGCACTCGATGGCGCTATGGCAAGACTTACAAGGTCAAGCAGCGAACTTGGAGTAGAGCTTGATTCTCTTTCTGATGTAGTTAGTTTTGGCGCTGCTCCTTCATTTCTGATTTATAAAAGTTATTTATTTCAATTTGAAACTTTGGGGATAATTATAAGTTCATTATTAATGCTTGCCGGCGGGTTCAGACTGGCAAGGTTTAATATACAACTGGTTGGTTTCGATAAGTCTTTTTTTAAGGGATTGCCTATTCCCTCCTCTGCAATAACCATTGCTGCTTTCTGCCTCGCATTCTATAAAGTCCCGCAGGGCTACCCGGAATCTTATACTAAAATCATTATCCCTATGATTCTCCTCCTCTCCTACTTGATGGTCAGCAGGATAAAGTATGATACATTTCCTAAATTCAAACCGAAAGAATTAAAAGAAAAACCGTACCTCGTTTTATTAATTCTTTTCACCGTATTTCTACTTGTATTTTATACCTTTACACAGGCACTCTTCTTTATGTTTGTTTTCATAATCGTATTTGGTATTTTTCGTCACGTTTTTTATGCTGTAAAAAGAAAATTTTAATTGTTCCAAATATTAAAGAGAGCTGTATTGTTTAAAGCTAAAGTATTGATAAAACGTCGTCCATCCATTCTGGACCCCCAGGGAAAGGCTGTTGAAAAAGGAGCTATCCTCTTAGGAATGAATAATATAAGGGATACCCGTATCAACAAGTACATTGAATTTTCCGTCGATTCGGCTGATAAAACCTCCGCAGAGAAAGAAGTGAACGAATATTGTAGTAAACTCCTCGCAAACCCGATTATGGAGGATTACGAGTTTACACTGGAAGAAATTAAATGAAACCTAAAGTTGGAGTGGTTGTTTTTCCCGGATCTAACTGCGACCACGATGCTTATTATGCATTCAAAAAATTACTCGAATGCGAAACCAGGTTCCTTTGGCATAAAGAAACCGGCCTTCAGGGCTCCGACCTGATCATTCTGCCCGGAGGATTTTCCTACGGAGATTACCTTCGCACCGGGGCAATTGCACGCTTTTCTCCTATCATGAATTCAGTCATTGATTTTGCTAATAAAGGCGGGTATGTAATCGGAATCTGTAACGGTTTTCAAATATTGCTTGAAGCCGGCATACTCCCGGGTGTGATGTTGAAGAATAAATCGCTACAATTTGTTTGTAAAGATGTTTATCTTTCCCTGGCTAATGATAATACTGTTTTCACCAAAGACATTAGCCCTGAAAAAGTTCTTAAAATCCCTGTTGCTCACGGTGAAGGCAATTACTTTGCAGATGATCGAACCCTGAAAACCCTGGAAGAAAATGATCAGATAGTTTTCAGATATTCATCCCCGGAAAGAATTATAAGTGAGATTTACAACCCTAATGGTTCTGTTAAAAATATAGCCGGTATTATAAACAAACAGGGAAATGTTCTTGGAATGATGCCGCATCCTGAGAGAAGCTGTGACCCGGTTCTGGGAAAAACAGATGGACAATTGATTTTCAGGTCGATTATAAATAACATTTTTAATTAAAGGTGATAAAATGTTTGGAAACTTAGGTGCCGGGGAAATAATTCTCATACTACTCGTTGTTCTCCTTCTTTTTGGTGCTAAAAAAATCCCCGAACTTGCGAGAGGAATTGGGAAAGGTATGAGTGAATTCAAAAAAGGGCTTAAAGATGTAGAGGATGAAATCAAAAATTCTGATACAGAAACAAAGAAAACTGAAACTAAAAAGGATTAATAGCCGGCGAGGTTAAGTATGTTTGAGAATTTGGGCATGGGTGAATTATTAATTGTCATGGTCGTTGTGTTGATTCTTTTCGGTGGAAAGAAAATACCTGAAATTGCAAAGAATCTTGGAAAAGGAATCAGTGAATTCAAAAAGGGTGTAAATGATCTTAAAAAAGAGATCACTATTGCTGATGATGATTTGAATAAACACGAAACCAAAAAGATTAGCTGACTTATTATTTTTATATCAATTTATTTTATATACACATATCCTGCACTCTTTGAGAATTTCTGATAATTTTCTGCTCCTCGGATTTCCGGGTCCCAATAGGATATACTAATACTAATGTTTATAGGACACCTCGGCGCCGGCCTCGCAATGCGGAAGTTCGATAAGAAAACAAACCTCGTATGGTTTTTTGTCTCGGTGTTGTTTCTTGACCTGCTCTTATACATGTTTATTCTCCTCGGTATAGAAAAAGTCATAGTGCCTGTTGACTTTGAAAATCTCCATTATCTCAGGTTTATCTTCCCCTTCTCCCATAGTCTTATTGCAACAGTCGCGTGGAGTATCCTGTTTTATGTTGCCGCGGAAATCATTACAAAAAGCAGAAAGACAGCCCTTATTCTTGGCGTCGGGGTTTTCTCTCACTATATTTTTGATGTTACTGTTCATATGCCTGAATTAACGATATTGGGGGATGCCTCAGCGGTTCTCGGACTTGGACTATGGAATCATATTTATATTGCATTACTGCTTGAATTGACCGTTTACTTTGCAGGATTATTTATTTATCTCAAAGAAACGCACGGAACGGGTTTCAGCGGGAAATATGGCATGTATATCTTCTCTGTTATTTTGGCAGCCGCTGCCGTCATCACGCAGGTATTGAGTCCTAAACCGCTTAATGGTTATGAAGTCGCCGGTTCTGCTCTCCTTTCAATCGTTCTGGTGATATTAATTTCGTACTGGCTGGATAGGAAGAGAACGTCAATTAATCCGCCAGGCAATAAAACTCCCGGGCATTTATCCGTTTAACAATTAAGGAATTATCCTGCCTTTTTTTTATCTTTGGAGATAAAATTTCTTTTTAAAGAATAAACAGGGATTCTTATGAGTATTCTGGTGAATAATAAAACAAGACTGGTAGTCCAGGGAATAACAGGCGGCGAAGGTTCTTTCCATTCCCGGCAAATGATTGAATACGGGACAAAAGTAGTAGCAGGTGTTACACCCGGTAAAGGCGGAACTGATTTCGAAGGAATACCGGTTTATAATACTGTTGCAGATGCTGTACAAGATCAGAAGGCAAATACTTCGGTTATTTTTGTACCTCCGGCATTTGCAGCCGACGCAATTCTTGAGGCTGCAAATTCAGGGATCAAAGTTATAATATGTATAACTGAGGGTATCCCTGCCAGGGATATGGTTAAGGTCTATAATGCAATTAAAAATAAAGATGTTGTACTGGTGGGTCCTAACTGCCCGGGTGTAATTTCCCCCGGCCAGGCAAAAGTAGGTATAATGCCCGGATTTATACATAAAAAGGGCACAATCGGTGTTGTCTCCCGTAGCGGTACCTTGACTTATGAAGCAGTCAAACAATTAACAGATGTTAAACTCGGTCAATCTACCTGCGTTGGTATAGGCGGTGATCCCGTTATCGGATCGAGGTTCGTCGATATAATAAAATTGTTTAATGATGATCCGCTGACTGAGGGTATAGTTATGATTGGGGAAATAGGCGGAACCGCTGAA
>DATFVA010000342.1:0-3562 GCA_035260565.1 Ignavibacteriaceae bacterium
GCACGAGAATGCTCACCAGTATTTCCCCTTTTATATGGGTACCAATGAGCAGAAATACGCTTGGATGGATGAAGGCTGGGCTGTCTTCCTCCCTGCAGATCTTGAAGAGGAATTAATTCACAACAGAAGAAGGATTGAAAAGGAGGCGGAGAACTTCAGTAATTTTGCAGGAACCGAAAATGATATCCCTTTATTCGTTACCACAGAAAATATGAGTTACAGACCTTACCGTACTGCTGCTTACACAAGACCGGGACTTTCTTACTTGTTTCTGCGTGATGCACTCGGAACTGAAAAATTCAATGATGCACTTCATTTATATTTGAAAACATGGCATGGCAAACATCCCATTCCTTTTGATTATTTCTTCACGTTCAATAAAGCTGCAGGTAAGGATCTCTCCTGGTTTTGGAAATCGTGGTACTTTACAAGAGATTATGCCGACCTTGGAATTAAAAATGTGATTCCTGGAAATTCGGATTTAACAGTTGAGGTAATAAATGAAGGGAAGGTTCCTGTTCCTGTAAACCTTGTGTTTTATTATTCAGATGGAACAAGGGATTCGGTTTATAAATCATCTTCCGTCTGGGAAAATAGCGGTTCTTTAAAGATTGTATTTAAGCCTGCCCAACCTGTTATAAAAGTTGAATTGGGAGCGGCTTTTATTCCTGACAGTGATACTAAGAATAATTTATACCAGGTAGAAAATAATCCGAAATAACACAGGTTAAAACTGTGATAATATTCATTTGATGTCTCAATACATTCTTTAATTTAGAGTTGTAACTATAATTAAAGAAAGGAACTATTATGGATAGGCTCGAGATAAAAGGCAACTGGAACCAGATGAAGGGGAAAGTGAAACAACACTGGGGGAATCTGACCGATGATGATCTTCAGTATTCTGAGGGCAAAGAAGATGAACTCATTGGAAGGATACAGAAAAGAACCGGAAACTCCAGAGAAGAAATAATAAATTATATTCGAAGTCTATAGTTTGATCAGATCTTTATGATTAACGGGCATATCGGAAATTTTCGATATGCCGTTTTTTTTAATATTTATTGGAGGAAATATGCCACGAGGAAAAGGTCCGGGACCATCGGTTAAAGACAAGAAACAATACGAGAAATTGAGAGATAAAGGGATGAGCAAAGAAAAAGCAGCAAGAATAGCAAACTCACCGAAGAAAAAAACGGGTAAAAAGGGAGGTAAACAGCCCAAATATGAGGAATGGACTAAAAATGAATTATACGATAAGGCTCAGAAGGTCGGAATTGAAGGCAGATCAAAAATGGATAAGGGAGATTTGATTAACGCACTGAGGAACCATTAAGTTGAGTACTCGGGGATAGAACCTAAGGGACTGAGAGGAAATAAAGGGGTTAAGTTTTATGCTTAAAGATCCGAAGATGGAGTTCGGAAGTCAGATATCGTCCGATCAACCAGACTCAAGAGGGAGGCCATTAAGCAGAGGCAGAAAAGTACATACCAGTATCAAATCAATCAATATTAAATGATAATGATAATTTAACAATGAAACCTGAATTTTAGATTTGATAGGAGAAAAATTATTAGCATATTTAACATTCTAAAATTAGTCTGTTATGAGATCCGTAAAATATCTTCTATACCTTTCACCCATAATAATCTTCATAATAATTTCATCTGCCAGGGAGTTAAATGAGGGTGTTCTGGGTACAAGAAGCAACCCGATTAAGCTTTATTTTACCCCCTCTGTGGATGCTAAAAGAATAACCACAAACGCAAAGGAATTAACGGACTTTTTGGAAAAGGAAACCGGTTATTACTTCACTACAGCAGTTCCTGCCAGTTTTATTGCTGTTGTTGAGGCATTCGGAACGAAAAAGGCAGATATTGCCAGCATCAACACGTTTTCATATCTTATGGCGAATGCGAAATACGGTGCTGAAGCAAGACTTCGCATTGTAAGAGATAATAATGAAACTTCGTACAAAGGACAGTTTATAACCAGATATGATTCAGGGATCGACAGCCTTCCCGATATCGACGGCAGAAGTTTTGCCTATGTAGATCCATCTTCTACTTCCGGTTATATTCTTCCAAAAGCAATGCTTGATAAAAAAGGGATAAAACCAAGTGAAACGGTCTTTGCTATGCGGCATGATAATGTAGTGACAATGGTATACCAGGGACAGGTAGCCGCAGGTGCCACTTATTATGCTCCGCCGGATCCGAAGACCCATGAAATCCTTGACGCAAGAATGAGAGTAGAAAAACAATTTCCGGACGTAGAACAGAAAGTGAAGATTATAGGATTTACACAGCGCATTCCCAACGATCCATGGGTTTTCAGGAAAGACCTGGATGAGGGTATGAAAGAAAAAATAATTGATGCATTGATAAAATATGTGTCGACACCCCGGGGCGGGAAATCAATGTACGATATATACGATATTCGCGGCCTGATCAGAACGAAAGACAGTGATTATAACGGCCTGAGAAAACTACTTGAAGAACAGAATATTAAATTTGAAAACCTGATGAAGAACTAATGCTGCTTGAAATAGAAAAACTGCATAAAATTTATAATAATGGAACGCATGCTTTAAAAGGAGTCTCCTTTAAAGTTGAGGAAGGAGAATTCCTTGTTATTATAGGTCTTAGCGGTTCAGGAAAATCCACTCTGCTAAGATCGATTAACCGTTTAATAGAACCGACTTCGGGCAAAGTTAAATTCTTCGGAAAAGACATAACCCATATTAAAGGTGAGGAGCTAAGAAAAGCAAAATCCCGGATAGGAATGGTATTTCAGCAGTTTAATCTTATTAAAAGGCGTTCGGTATTGACCAATGTTATCACCGGCAAACTCGGTTCACTGGGCACTTTTGAATCGGTGTTTGAACGCTTTGATGAAGATACAATGAAGGAAGCTTACCTGAACCTCGAGAGAGTCGGAATTACTGAGAAAGCAAGCCTACGTGCTGACACCCTGAGCGGCGGTCAGCAGCAGAGAGTTGCAATTGCACGAAGCCTTATGCAGAACCCGAAACTTCTTCTTGCAGATGAACCGGTAGCTTCACTCGATCCGGCAACTTCAAATTCAGTTATGCAGTATTTTGAGAAAATAAATAAGGAACTCGGTACTACAGTTATCTGCAATCTTCATTTTCTGAGCCTGGTAAGAAGATATGCCTCAAGGGTCATAGCTCTGAAGGCAGGCGAAATAATTTACGAAGGAATGCCTTCTGATATTAATGAAACCTGGTTTAAAACAATATACGGAGATGAGGCTGAAGAGGTGGAAATCAGATGATAGATCCGGAACTCGAATTACATCCGCAGGCAATAATTGCAAACAGCAGGAAGCGTGAGGCAAAATTCAATTTTGTCAAATCTGTTCTGCTTGATATCTTTTTTGTCTTCTACAGTCTGATCATCCTGGACAGAGCAATTTATTATAAGTTTATTCTCAACCTCCGCTACATCCCCTTCAGCTGGAATAATATTTTCATCCTCCTGATAATAAGTATAATAGCTGGTTATTTATGGACTTATTCACGCACTTCATTATCGGCTA